>RDXV01000092.1 GCA_004292695.1 Nostocales cyanobacterium
ACCTCCCCACCTCCCCATCTCCCCACCTCCCCACCTCCCCCTCACCCCCTCTTCTCCCGACTGACTAGGGCGATAATGGCGATCGCGTAGGGTAACATCAACAAAAATTGATAGGGGATATTTGCACCCAAAGCTTGTATTCTCAGTTGTAAAGCTTCCGTTGCCCCAAATAATAAACAAGCTAAAGCCGTACTCAAAGGATGCCATCTACCAAATATCAAAGCAGCAATCGCTATAAAACCTTTACCTGCACTCATCCCTTCAGCAAAAAATCTTACCTGCACTAAACTTAAATATGCTCCTCCTAAACCTGCTAAACAACCACTGATGATGACTGCACAGTAGCGCATCTTTTCTACTGAAATCCCTGCTGTGTCAGCAGCTTCCGGGTATTCTCCTATTGCTCGCAAGGTTAAGCCAAAGTTAGTGTTAAATATTATGTACGTTGTTAATACAATTAATAGCAATAACAAGTAAAATAAAACGTCTTGGCGAAAAAAAAGCTCCCCAACCATAGGGATTTCACTTAAACCAGGAATAATGATAGGCTGTATTTTGGGTAATCTCTGTGTATTTCTATCTAAAAATACCAGTCTTGCTAAAAATGCTGTCATTCCCGATGATAAAAGATTAATCGCTAAACCAGAAACCAAGTGATTAATACGCAAGCTCACACACAAAAAAGCGTGTAATAATCCCACCAATCCACCAATAACTAATGTAGCTAAAATTCCCAACCAAGAGTTACCAAAATAAAAACTAGCCACAGCACCAGTAAAAGCACCAGTTAGTAACATTCCTTCTAAGGCAATATTTAATACTCCTGATCTTTCTGAGTATAAACCACCTAAACTAGCATAAGCTAAAGGCACAGCTAGGTGAAAACTGGCTAATAAGTAATCAGAGAAAAAATTCCAGTTATTCATAGAACATAAATAGGGCTTGCTGATAGCGTGGCGTTAGCCATATAAACCCAAAACCCTGATAAATCAAAGGTTTGAGGCTGAACACTAGGAAATAAAGTGCCAGATTTTTGAAGGTTAGACCTGAAAAACTGTGCATTTTGGGACTAAGAAATTCAAAAATTTGGGGATGATAGATAGCTGAAACTATTCCCTATTCCCTATTCCCTACCTCAACGAACAGACTTTTTCAGCAACCCCTAAATAGAATATAAATGACACTAATTGACAATTTACATGAGTGATTCTTAGATTTAAAGATTTTGATTAATTCACCTCTAGTTACAGAAAACATAAATCATCACACAACTAAATATGATATGATACATAACTATCTATAACCATCTAGAAACATCTATATAAATATAATATTTAGTATTAGGTTTTTAAACTGATTCTAGTTGCTTTCAAATAGTAAAACTGCTTTATATGTCATAGGAGTTTATATGTAGAATATTCATATAAACATGAAATTACAACAAGTTTTACATATACAGTTACTGTTATTTGTTATAATTCCTTTTTGCCAAAAATCTAGGCATTATTAATTAAAACTTTGAGGATTAAAACTTTGAGGATTAAAACTTTGAGGATTAAAATTTTGAGGATTATTTATATTGTTTGCGAAAATAACTAGGAATAATAAAATGATCAAACTCTTTAATCCAGGAGACTGCTTAATTTTAGTAGTTGATGATGTAAAAATGAATTTACAAGTTATGGCCAATATTTTAGATAAAGAAGGGTATGAAGTCACCCTAGTATCCAGTGGCTATCAAGCACTAGAGAGAGTTTATTCTGCGAAACCAGACTTAATTTTACTGGATTTGATGATGCCAGACATAGACGGATTAGAAGTATGCGAAAAAATCAAATCTGATCCCACAATAAATGATATTCCCATTATTTTCATCTCAGCAAGTCAAGAACAAAGTCATTTACTCCAAGCGTTTGAAAAAGGAGCGGTAGATTATGTTACTAAACCTTTTAACACAGCGGAACTTTTAGCTAGGGTAAAAATGCACCTAGAATTAAAATATTCTCGTCAAAAATTAGCCAAACTATTAGAAGAACAAGTAGCATTAGTTCAAGAATTAGAAAGATTAGCTAACACAGATTCACTAACAGGTATTTGGAATCGTCGTCATCTTTTCATAATTGGTACACAGGAATTCAATCGTAGTCAAAGATATAACTTATCATTCTCCGTTCTCTTGATAGACATTGATCATTTCAAAAAAATCAATGATACCTATGGACATAATATAGGCGATGAAGTAATTATTTTTATGACCAAAATCGTCAATAATAATTTACGTCAACCAGACTGTTTTGGTAGATTTGGTGGTGAAGAATTTGTGATATTACTGCCAGAAACTGATGCAGATGAAGGTTTTATAGTTGCAGAAAGAATTAGAAACAGTATCCAAAATCAATATCTTGAAGTTGCAGATCAAAAAGTATCAATTACTATTAGTATTGGTATATCCAGTTATTGTTTAGGAGACAAAAACATAGACGCAATCATTCAACGTGCAGATCAAGCACTTTACCAAGCAAAAAACCAAGGACGAAACCAAGTAATTACACAACTTGCTTCATAGGTATTGACTACTTAATTAGAGCTTCTATTTCCTGTTTTATACTGGGAAATTCTTCTATAATTAGCGGTATTTGTTCCATATTAAAATCATCTAAAGCAGTTTGTAAATTATTGGCATAGTTCAATAATATACCGCACTTATGTTCTTTTCCCCAATTATATAACAATAATATAAACTGCTTCAGTTGTCGCATTTTCAATGTTTTACGTAAATTATCCCACGTAGTTTGTTCCTGCTGTGTTAACTTATTTACTAATTCCGGTAAATTAACAGAATCATTTTCTAATGGCAGTTGTCCATAGTTTTCTTGTGTGTAATTATCCTGTAATTTACTGGTAGTTTTAACATCTTTTACTTTTGGTAAATATTTCTTTAACTCCCCTGCAAGTTTAATTAAACTGATTGGTTTATAGAGAAACCCTTGACAGATTTTTTCTAATTCATATATATCTTGTGGTTGAGATGAAGCTGTTAAAATAATAGTCGGAATATCTTTAGTTTTGTCGTTATTTTTCAGATATTTTAAGGTTTCTTTACCATCCATGACTGGCATTGTTAAATCTAGTAAAATCAAATCTACATTGTGGGTTGCTAATAAATCAATTGCTTGTTTACCATTTTCAGCCAGAATAATACGGTGATGTGTTTTTTGAAAATAAGCATTAATTAAATTTCGATTTGAGGTAATATCATCTACAGCCAAAATTGTACTTGGTTGAAACTGGTTTAAATCATCATTTATATATAATTCTGTATTGATTGCTTGTAATTCATTAGGTAGGGAAATTGCAGGAAAAACAAAAGTAAAAACACTACCTTTTCCTAATTGACTCTGTAGAGTAATTATTCCCCCCATCATATTCATTAATCGTTTAGTGATAGTTAATCCTAAACCAGTACCACCATATTTGCGATCACTTTTATTGGAACTTTGAACAAATGCTTCAAAAATACTTTGTTGTTTTTCACGTTCAATACCAATACCTGTGTCTTGAATGGAAATTTCTAACCAGACTTTTGGTTCGGTATCTATTAAATAATGTTGGGAACGAATGGATATTTTGATAAATCCTATCTCTGTAAATTTAATAGCATTACCGACAACATTAAATAGAATTTGCTTTAACCGTACTTCATCAATATAAATTGATTGAGGTAATCTCTCATCAATGTCCGATTGAATACTAATATTTTTATCATTAGCATTGGGAGTAAATATTTGTATAATTTCTGTCATTAATCTTCGTAAATTGACGGGTTCATAGAAAAGCTCTAATTTACCAGATTCAATTTTAGATAAATCAAGAATATCATTAATTAATGATAGTAAATTTTGACCACTAGCAATGATAGATTCAACATAATTAACTAAATTAGGTTCTGTGACATCAGATTTCAATAAATCCGCAAAACCTAAAATAGCATTCATCGGTGTACGAATTTCATGACTCATATTTGCTAAAAATTCACTCTTAGCTTGGTTAGCTGTTTCTGCTTCCTGTTTTGCATCTTCTAAGGCTAAATTTTGCCAGTTTAGTTCTTGTTCTACCTGTTTACGATCAGTAATATCCATGACAGTCCCCAAATAACCGAGAATTTTACCTACTTGGTTTTTGATAGCAACTGCTTGACCACATACCCAAACAATTTCACCATTAGGTTTACAAAAACGGTATTCCATATAAAAATTACTTCCAGATTTGATAGCATAATTCCATTCACTAAAAATATTTTCTCTATCATCAGGATGAAGTGCTTTTTTCCATCCTTCACTTATAGCTTCTAACTCAGAAATTCCTGTGAATTCTGACCAACGGGAATTAACATAAAGACAATTACCTTGTGCATCTGTTTGAAAAATACCTACAGGTGCATGAGTAACTAAAATTCTGTAGTTTTCTTCACTTTTCTTTAGTGCTGTTTCCGCTTGTTGACTGCGGACTAATTCTTGTTGTAAACGTTGATTGGTTACTGCTAATTCTTGAGTTCTGGCAGCTACTTTTGCTTCGAGTTCTACATTAGCTTTTTGTACTTGTTCTAGTAAAGTTGCTTGTTGAATAGCAATAGCTACTTGTATAGATAATTGTTCTAAAAACTGAATTTCATCACTTTCCCATTCACGTGTTTTTTGACAACTATTGGCAATGATTAAACCCCAGAGTAAGTTATCCATAAAAATTGGTACTATTAAATTGGCTTTAATTTGAAACTTTTCTAAAAAATTAATATGACAATCTGTTAATCCAGAATTATTAATATCCACAATAGCTCTCGATTGTTTTTGTCTATATAGTTCTAACCAGTTTTCTTCAAAACACTGATCATCAGTGATCTGATTAATAATTGATAATTGGGGTAAACTAACGGATTCGACAATTACTTTTCCCTGCCCATGAGTAAATATCTGATAAATAAGTGTACGTTCCACATCTAATAATTGTTGAACTTCTGTAACTGTTGTTTGTAAAATATTTTCTAAACTTAACGAAGAACGAATTCTTAAAGCTACATCAGCTAAAATTTGATTACGTTGACTTTGAGTTATTAATTTATTACTTTTGTTGCTTACCTGATCTTGTAAATCAGAATTCAGACGTTTAAGTAAGTTGAGTTTTTCACTTTCTAATCTCTCTACTTGCTGTTGCAAAATATCAATGATTTGATGAAGTTCTTGAATATCTACAGCTTTTAATATATTAGTTTGAGTTAAAATTCCTACTAAATAACCTTCGTTATTAATAACTACTAAACGCCGCACATTATGCTGGTGCATAATTTTGTGAGTATCCCATAATAAATCTTCAGCATGGACATAAAATATAGGAAAACTCATCACTTCCGCTGCGGTTAGTTCCTCTAAATTTAATTCTAAGGATTGAATTTTGATAACATCTCTTTCTGTAATAATTCCTATGGGTTCAACATTCCCACATATCAGTTCATTACCAATGACTACACAACTAATATGATGATTAGTCATGATTTGGGCTAACTCTAATACCGTAGTTGTAGGAACAGCATAAATCACATTTGCTGTCATTACTTCCTTCACACTACGACATTTGAGTAAATCTGCTGGTTGTAAAACACTGCGGATACTAGCCTGGGTAATTAAACCAATGGGTTGATTTTGTTCATTAACCACTGGTAAATGACGAATCTGATGTTGATGAAGTAAGTTGATCATTTTCATGGGATCTTGTACTTCCCATTCTTTACAGGTGATAAATTCCCTAGTCATGACTTCACTGACTTGGATAGATTTAAACTTGTACTGTTGTGCTGTTAGTTTAACTAAATCTCTTTCTGTTACTAAACCCAGAATTTGCTCATTTTCTACTACTAATACACAACTAGGATAAGGAACTGTACTCATAATTTGTACTAATTCCTGTAAGTTAGTCTGAGAATTGATAGTGGTAAATTCCCTCTGCATACTTTGATTTGGGTGTTGGTTTGGTGAAGAATTAGTAAATATCATGATTAAAAGCTGAATATGAATTTATCCGCTCTTGC
Source organism: Nostocales cyanobacterium (assembly GCA_004292695.1). GTDB lineage: Bacteria > Cyanobacteriota > Cyanobacteriia > Cyanobacteriales > Nostocaceae > Okeanomitos. Next base: position 6,083 of record RDXV01000092.1, read on the forward strand.
TGTATTTGTATTTTTCCCAAAAAGTTGCTTTAACTTACCAGATCCCAAATCATCAGTGCTTATGGGTTTTTACTGACAGTGGTGACACGGATCATCCAATATTCTGGAACTGATCACCGGGTTTTTTCCCTATAATCACTACCCATAACTGATTAGTGTTATGTACTGTTCTATGTAAAATCACAATTTTTATCTGTATTGATCACTGATTAATTGACAGATTACACTTAATATTATTATTATCAACTGATCCAGGATATACAGATATGCAACTACTTAATTTTATTCTTCATCAAAATTTTACACTTCCTCTTCAACCAGTTTCTATTTCAAGTAGTAAAAAAACTGATTACGGTAATAATATTTATACATTGGAAGATTTAGTAGATTCTTTAGAAGAAGCGGCTAAATACTTACAAGTGAAGTCTTCGTGAAACTAACTAAATTGTTGGGCATAAAATCTTGCATATCTTCCCCCTAGATTTAATAACTCTTCGTGATTTCCTGATTCTACAATTTGTCCTTTTTCTAACACTAAAATTCGATTACATTTTCTCACTGTAGATAGACGATGGGCAATAATTAACACAGTGCGATTTTCCATCAATCTTTCTAATGCTTCCTGTACTAATGCTTCTGATTCAGAATCTAACGCTGATGTCGCTTCATCAAGAATCAAAATCTGTGGATTTAACAGTACAGCGCGAGCAATTGCAATTCTTTGTCTTTGGCCTCCTGATAAATTTACACCACGCTCACCTACCCAAGTTTGATAACCTTCTGGTAGTTCGGTAATAAATTTATGAGCGTTAGCGATTTTTGCAGCTTCCTCTACTGCATTCATATCAAAAGTTTCTTGTCCAAAAGCAATATTTTGGGCAATAGTTCCTGAAAACATAATAGTTTCTTGGGGAACTATACCGATATTTTTTCTGAGACTATTTAAAGTTACATCTCTAATATTTACATCATCTATAAAAATACTGCCAGATTCAGGATCATAAAATCGAGGTAACAGATTTACAAAAGTTGTTTTCCCAGCACCAGAAGCACCAACTAAGGCGATCGCCTCACCGGGATTAACTAATAAACTAATATTATTTAATACTAATTCCCCTGGTTTATAAGCAAACGTCACATGACGATATTCAACCTTACCATTAACCACAGGTAAAGTAATCGCAATGGGATTTTCTATCACCGTTGGTTGAATAGCTAACAATTCAAATACCCGATCAACAGAAGCCTCACCTTGTTTGAATTCATTATAATTATTAGTAGTATGACCGATAGGATCAATTAACAAAGCAGCAGCGGCTAAATAACTAAAAAATTCACCTACAGTTAAATTATTTTGGGAAATTTGCCAAGCACCCACCATTAACAGAGATAAAGCACTCACAGCTTCTAAAAAACCCACAATAGGAATTTGAATAGCCTTTAACTTTTCTGCGGAATATTTAGCCTTTAAAGTGCGTTCTGCTTCATGACTAAATCTGGCAATTTCATAACTTTCTGCGGCGAAAGCCTGAATTAAACGAATACCGCTAAACACCTCCGTTAAAATTGCCGATAAATCAGAAATACGGTTTTGACTTTTGAGAGAATATTTGCGTAAACGTTCCCCAAACCAACCAATCAAAACACCCATAATTGGGGCAACAATTACCGTAGCTAGAGTCAATTGCCAATTCAGATAAATCATATAAATCGGAATAGCAATTAACTGTAAAACACAGGGAACAAAATCATGGAAAAGTTTATTTACAACCTCACCTACCCGATCCACATCCTCAGTCAGACGATAAGATAAATCACCAGCTTTAGCAGTTTCAAAATAACTGAGATTGAGTTTTTGTAAATGTGAATAAACCTGTTGACGTAAATAAAAAGCCACCCTTAAAGCCGTGCGTGCCATGTATAAATCTTGAACAGACTGGAAAAAGCCCCGAACCAGAAATACCAAAGCACAAATACCCGTTAACTGGGCGATCGCCACCACATTACCCTGGCCAAAAGGAACAGCCAACTTACCAGCCAAATTAATCAAAGTCAGAGTAGCCAGCACATAGCCAACAATACCGACAAAACCCTTAGCGATATTTTGCCACTGCTTACGGACATAAGGCAGCAGCAACCAATAATTAGAACGAGGTTTAAAGTTGTTTTGAGTCATTAGTCATTTAGAATTTAGAATTTAGAATTTAGAATTTAGAATGAAGAATCGGCAATTAATTGGTAAAAATCCTTTCTCACCCCATCACCCCACCTCCCCACCTCCCCATCTTCCCACCTCCCCAGCCTCCTAATAAGATACATTGTCAAGTAAAATAACCATGAGGACAAAAGTACAAATAAATGTAAAGAATATATATAGTTATAAAAAACTGAATTTAGTTAGTCACTTTAATTTATCTAGGTAGCTTCATGAGTATCAGCACGATCGCGCCTGAGCAAGTTAACCGTATAGTTTGGAATCAGCATCACGATCCGTTTGAAATATTGGGTTCACATCTGATCGAACAAAATGGTAAAAACGTCTGGGCTGTACGAGCCTACCTACCAAATGCCAGTTCTGTATGGGTTGTAGTTCCTGAAGAACGGCAAGAATACCCCATGACCACCGTGCATGATCCCCACTTTTTTGAATGCACCATAGAAACCAACGAACTGAGTAACTACCAACTACGCATTAAAGAAGGGGAACATGAGCGAGTCGTCTATGATCCTTATGCTTTCCGTTCTCCTCATCTCACAGACTTTGACTTACACCTATTTGGAGAAGGCAACCATCACCGTATTTACGAAAAACTGGGAGCGCACCCCACAGAAGTCAACGGAGTCAAAGGAGTTTACTTTGCAGTTTGGGCCCCCAACGCTCGCAACGTTTCCATCTTGGGAGACTTCAACCTCTGGGATGGACGTAAACACCAAATGCGGAAAGGACATACAGGAGTTTGGGAACTCTTTATTCCTGAACTGGGTGTAGGAGAACATTATAAATATGAAATCAAAAATTTTGAAGGTCACATTTACGAAAAATCCGATCCCTACGGTTTCCAACAAGAACCACGCCCCAAAACCGCATCTATTGTCACTGACTTAAATACCTACACCTGGAATGACCAAGACTGGTTAGAAACCAGAAGACACACAGACCCCCTCACCCAGCCAATTTCCGTGTATGAAGTTCATCTCGGTTCTTGGTTACACGCTTCTAGCTCTGAACCTGCCAAATTACCCAATGGGCAAACAGAACCAGTGGTAATTGCCGCAGAACTCAACCCCGGAGCGCGTTTCCTCACCTATCGGGAATTAGCAGCCCGACTCATCCCCTACATTAAAGACTTGGGATATACTCACGTAGAACTACTACCCATCGCCGAGCATCCCTTTGATGGTTCTTGGGGTTATCAAGTCACCGGTTACTTTGCTCCCACTTCCAGATTTGGAACTCCTGAAGATTTCATGTACTTTGTAGATCAATGTCATTTAAACGGCATTGGTGTAATTGTAGATTGGGTCCCCGGACATTTCCCCAAAGATGGACATGGTTTAGCCTTCTTTGATGGTACACATCTGTATGAACACGCAGACCCCCGTAAAGGTGAGCATAAAGAATGGGGGACTTTAGTATTTAACTATTCCCGTAACGAAGTCAGAAACTTCCTAGTTGCTAACGCCCTATTTTGGTTTGATAAATACCACATTGATGGAATTCGGGTAGATGCTGTAGCATCCATGCTTTATAACGATTATTGCCGTAAAGATGGGGAATGGTTGCCCAACCAGTACGGTGGTAGAGAAAATTTAGAAGCTGCCGATTTCTTACGTCAAGTCAATCACAACATCTTTAGTTACTTCCCTGGCGTACTTTCCATCGCTGAAGAGTCCACCTCTTGGCCGATGGTTTCCTGGCCCACCTACACAGGGGGTTTAGGTTTTAACCTCAAGTGGAACATGGGATGGATGCACGATATGTTGGATTATTTCAGCATGGACCCTTGGTTTCGTCAGTTCCATCAAAACAATATCACCTTCAGTATGTGGTACAACCACAGTGAAAACTTTATGTTGGCATTGTCCCATGATGAAGTAGTACATGGTAAAAGTAACATCATCGGTAAAATGCCCGGTGATACATGGCAGAAGTTAGCCAATGTGCGGGCTTTATTTACCTATATGTTTGCTCATCCTGGCAAGAAAACCATGTTTATGAGTATGGAATTTGGCCAATGGAGTGAGTGGAATGTTTGGGCAGATTTAGAATGGGAATTATTACAACATGAACCCCATCAACAATTAAAGGCTTTCTTTAAAGACATTAACAACCTTTACCGTTCTGAACCTGCTTTATATACCCAAGATTTTGCGCGGGAAGGTTTTGAGTGGATTGATTGTAGCGATAACCGTCACAGTGTAGTTTCTTTTGTACGGCGTGCTAAAGATTCTGATGAATTTGTCGTAGTAGTTTGTAATTTCACACCTCAACCCCATTCTCATTATCGAATTGGTGTACCGGAAAAAGGATTTTACACCGAGTTATTTAACAGTGATGCACGTCAATATGGCGGTAGCAACATGGGTAATTTAGGCGGTAAATGGACTGATGATTGGTCTTTACATAATCGTCCTTATTCCTTAGATTTGTGTTTACCACCTTTGGGGGTTTTAATTCTCAAATTGGATAAGGTACAAACAGCCCAAGCAATGCAGTAAGCTATGTAGGTTGTAAAGTATTTATCTCGTTCCCAGTCTCCAGACTGGGAATGCTTTGATAGAGTCTCCGACTCAACCAAATAAAGAAGCAGTGAATCGTGCTTTACGTTGTTTATTATCTGCCATTCCTGAAAAATCAACCCATTACATTATTGAAAATATTTGATATTTTGTAGGGATTTAGCAATGCTAAAACCTTACTTTTATGTTATGTTAGTTTAACATTCAAATCAAAAAAAACCATGCGTAAACAAACCATTCAATATACATCACCATTAGATACCTTAGTTGCCGTTGCCAAAATATTAAGCATATATGAAAATCAACAAAAAATGGATTCTGAAGAATTTTTTTATCAATATAATCAAGGTCAATTATCCGATTATACCCTATTTATAGAATGGGCAAATGATTATCGTCATTATTTGAGTTTGCTTCAGGAATTAGGACAAAAATTGAATTATGCTGCTTAAATCAATGAATGAACTATTAACTAGAATCACACAAATACCCGGTCAATGTGGAGGTCGTCCTTGCATTCGCGGAATGAGAATTAGAGTTAGTGACATTTTAGAAATGTTGGCAGAAAATGTCAGTGTCAATGAAATTTTAGAAGACTTTCCCGATTTAGAAATAGAAGATATTCAAGCCTGTTTGATATTTGCTGCTAGACGCACTGATTTTGTGAGATTAACAGCATGAAAATTTGGATTGATGCACAGTTACCTCCAACATTAGCAGATTGGATAAAAAATACTTTTGCTATTGAAGCATTTTCATTAAAAGCAATTGGTTTACGTGATGCTAAAGATATTGACATTTTTGAAGCTGCCAAAATAGCTAATGTGATCATTATGACAAAAGATAGTGATTTTGTAGATTTGGTTTGTCGGTTGGGTACACCTCCACAAATTATTTGGTTAACTTGTGGAAATGTTACTAATCGTAATTTACGTCAACTTCTCAGTTTAACTTTACCTGATGCTTTGGAAAAATTAAGTCAAGGAGAAATGATTGTAGAAATCAATCAATAATTAATAAGCGACTATATAGACAAGTAAGAAATTCAGCAATGGATAAACTAGGAAAATACCGGAATATTATCAAAAACATATTAACTGAATATTAAGAAATGAGTAATACTCAAATCATGACAAAGTAAAGTCATAATTTACAAACTAGATGATATAAAAACTATATCTCAAATTTGAATACAAGCAAAATTTATAAACAATGTATCAGGTATAATGTATAAAATTATGGTAAATTTAATTTGGCAAGTTGACTTTTATCATCATTCCCAAAAAGATCCAACAGGAAAAACATTATGGGAATTATTAATCTGTAATCCTAATCGTGATTTTGAATATATCGCCACTTGTCCCCAGTCAGAGGCTAATTCAAATTGGTTAATGGCACAATTTCAACAATGCTGTAATGGAAATTTACCAGATTTAATTCAAGTTTTTCGCCCTCAATCTTTGAGTTTAATTACTGTTGCAGCTAATAACTTAAATATCAAAGTAGAAGCTACCCGTCACACATTTTCATTAAAAAAATGGTTGCAAGAAAAACGTTATCTTTTACTTATTGATCAACCACCACCAGTACCTTTACCGGAAAATCTCTGGGGTGATAAATGGGGTTTTGTGAGTATTCCCGCAGGTGATCTAATCGCTGAATTTGCAGAACGTCCAATACCTTGTTTACAAATACCAGAATATCTCACACCGATTCATTTGGGTTTAGCTTCTAATGTTTCTATTCCCGGTGTGGTTATTTATGGTGGTAAATTGTCTTTGCGTTTAGCTCGATGGTTACACGAAAATAAGCCCGCTAGTTTAAATTATATTAGCGGTGCGCCAGATGGTTTGATTTTAGATGCTGATTTAGCAGACAGATGGATATTAGCCACCTTTGAAGATGCAGAAGTAGCCAAAGCTGCTCAAATTTATGAACAGAGGAAAAAAACCAGCAAGGGTTTACACTTTTTGTTAGTGCAACCTGATGAGTCTGGTATGACTTATAGTGGTTTTTGGTTGTTACAGAGTCAAATGTAGGGGTAGCGCCCCCGTGCCTACCCCGATATTTAGGGCAAACGTAGGGGTAGCGCCCCCGTGCCTACCCCGATATTTAGGGCAACCACAGGGGGTTGCCCCTACGGAAATGATTAGTTGGCGATCGCCAAACTCCACATCCAAATATTCAAGCTAATTAAGCGTACTGGTATCTCATGCCTTCTGCTTTTCTGATAAAACTTGTCACCTTAGTAACCACTACATAGGCAGCAAAACCCACAAAGTCGTAAATTGCCTTACCAATATTTTTACCAATTTCTTTAAATGCTTCTGCAAAAACTAACCCGGCAATAGCACTGGCTGTAAATGTAAATGTTTCCATGATCAGAAATTAATAGATTTAGGACTTACTCAGGAAATTATACAACAGTTATGGGGAGATGGGGAGGTGGGGAGGTGGGGAGGTGGGGAGATGGGGAGGCAGGGGGAGCAGGGGGAGAAAAGATTTTTACCAATGCCCCATGCCCAATGCCCCATGCCCCATGCCCCATACACAATTCCCAATTCTAAATTCTATTGATTTGTTAGACTAAATTGTAAGAGTGAACACACCAGGACATTTTCCCTCACAACCCCAGCAGAAGAGATTATTCATGCTTACAAACAGCTTTCTTATTTCTAATCAAATTCCCAGTTTACAATATTCCTCAACCACAGAGCGTTTTGACGACACCTGGGAAGCACCCCTAGCGACACTTTTAGGACTAGGAAGGGCTGCGGGGGCTGATTTTGTGGAATTCTTCCTAGAACGTCGTAATTACATTAGCTGTCTAGCAGAAGAAGACATAATTACAGGTATTTCTCCCAGTTTATCCACTGGTGCAGGAGTCAGAGTATTTCGTGGGCAAACGGACTGTTATGTAAGTACCAATGACCTAACATTTGCAGGTTTGAAAGCTGCATTGGAAAAAGGTCTTTCCATCATGGGTTTACAACTACCTGGCCCCACAGCTTTCATCCCCGAAATTAACCTAGAACTATTGAGAGACTACGCCAGCAAACGCGGTAAAGATAGCTGGCTACCTTTATGTAGTTCTATCCAAGAAATGGGCGAAATTCTCCTCGATGGTACAGCCCAACTTCAGAAAAAAGCTAGTCATCTTCAGTCTCGACGTGCTTCCTATTTCCGTGACTGGCAAGAAGTATTAGTTGCTGGTAGTGATGGTACATTTGCCCGTGATATTCGTCTTACCCAGTCCGTCGCTGTCAATATCCTCTGTGCTGATGGTGCTAACCGTACTTCCATTAGCGAACGTGCAGGTAATACCAGTGATCCCAATTTCTTAAAAACCTGGGACTATCAACAAAGTGCTGAACATATCGCCGAATCTGCGGGTAAAATGCTCTATGCAGACTATGTAGAATCAGGTAATTATCCCATTATCATGGCCAATCATTTCGGTGGGGTAATTTTCCATGAAGCCTGTGGACACCTATTAGAAACTACCCAAATTGAACGCAAAACTACACCCTTTGCTGATAAAAAAGGTGAAAAAATCGCCCATGAAAGTCTAACAGCTTGGGATGAAGGACGTTCTGACAATGCCTTTGGCACAATTGATATGGATGATGAGGGAATGCCCGCTCAAAAAACATTATTAATTGAAAAAGGCGTTCTGAAAAACTTCTTAGCTGATAGAGCCGGTTCAACCCGTACCGGACACCCCAGAACAGGTAGCGGCCGTCGTCAAGATTATAAATTTGCTGCTGCTAGTCGGATGAGAAATACCTATATTGCTCCTGGAGAATATAGCAACGAAGATTTATTTACCTCCATTGATAAAGGTATTTACTGTAAAAAAATGGGCGGTGGTAGTGTCGGTGCAACCGGTCAATTTAACTTTAGTGTTGATGAAGCCTATTTAATTGAAAATGGCAAAATTACCAAACCATTAAAAGGTGCAACTCTCATCGGTGAAGCCAAAGAAATTATGAACAAAATTTCTATGTGTTCCCAAGATATAGAACTCGCACCCGGTTTTTGTGGTTCTGTTAGTGGCAGTATTTACACCACCGTTGGACAACCTCATATTAAAGTTGATTCCATTACCGTTGGTGGTAGATAGATTTTTGATTTTGAAAAACCAGATCCCCGACTTCTAATATTAATAGTATATTGATTAACAAAATTAAAAAAGAAGTCGGGGATATATACCTAAGATTTTTGAGGTTTTAATTAATGATTCCTAGCATTGAAGAACTAGCTAATTACGCTCAAGAAAATGCCAAAAAATTAGGCATTACCAAATATGATATTTATGGTTCAACGGTGGATGATACCAGCGTTCAAGTTGACAGCGGTGAACCCAAACAAGTGAAGGCTTCTAACCGTTCTGGTGTGACTGTGAGGGTGTGGAATGAGAAAAATACTATGGGTGTCACCAGTACCACCGATGTAGATCCCAAAGGTTTAGAATTAGCTTTAAAAACAGCCTATGAAGCTAGTTTTTTTGGAGTTAAGGAAAACGTTCCTGATTTTAGTCCAGAAGCCACAAAACCAATTGAAAAAGTTCCCCATGATAAGGCAGAACAAGCTCCAGTTTCTGAACTAATTGAGAAATTACTATTAGCAGAAAAGGAACTTTTAAATATTCATCCTGCCATTACCAGTGTACCTTACAATGGTTTAGCACAAAGAGATATTGACCGTTTTTATCTCAACAGTGCAGGAGCAATGAGAAAAGAATCTCATTCTGTAGCTTCGGTTTATTTGTACAGTAAAACTGAGGAAGAAGGGAAAAAACCCAGAAGTGCAGGAGCATATCGAGTTAAGGAAAGTTTGGCAGATTTAGATATTGCTGGTTGTATTCAAGAAACAGCAGATAAAACTATCAGCCATCTCAAGTATGAAAAGATTCAAACTGGTAAATATCAGGTGGTTTTTTCTCCTGAAGCGTTCTTGAATTTATTGGGTGCTTTTTCTAATTTATTTAATGCCCAAAATATCCTTGATAATCAAAGTTTATCGAAAGCTGATGATATTGGTAAACAAATAGCATCACCTTTACTTTCAGTTTATGATGATGCTTTACACCCTGCGAATATTGGCGCGGAAACTTTTGATGGTGAAGGTACTCCTACTCGTCAAGTGAAGTTAATTGAAAAGGGAGTTTTAAGCAATTTTCTTCACAGTGCTGGAACAGCAAAACGCCTCAATGCTCAACCTACCGGTAATGCTAGTATTGGTGCTAAAGTAAGCGTTAGTCCCAATTTTTATCATGTTTTTGCAGCAGGAACACCTGAACAGGAATTAAGTTTAGAAACTGCGGAAAATGTGGTTTTAATTGATGATGTTCATGCTCTCCATGCAGGGGTTCAATCTTTACAAGGTTCTTTTTCTTTACCTTTTGATGGTTGGTTAGTTAACAAAGGTGAAAAAGTTAGTATTGAGTCTGGAACTGTAGCCGGTGATTTTCTGGAGTTATTAAAATCTATTGTTTATGTAGAGAAAGAACCAGAGTTAACACCAGGTGGAGTTTGTCCCAGAATTTGGGTAAGTGAACTTTCTATTACTGGGGAATAGTTATTAGTCATTAGTTATTAGTCATTAGTCATTAGTCATTAGTTATTAGTCATTAGTCATTAGTTATTAGTCATTAGTCATTAGTCATTAGTCATTAGTTATTAGTCATTAGTAAACATCTTTTCCTCCTGACTCCTGTACGGGCGAACGGCCGTTCGCCCCTCCTGACTCCTGACTGAAGAGGGCAACCACAGGGGGTTGCCCCTACAGAAAATCTAACTAATTAAAGAAGGTAAAAAGCTGACAATTCCAGGGAATATGATAATTAAAAGTACCACCAATAATTGCAGTAAAATAAAGGGAATTACACCTTTATAAATATCCCCTGTGGTAACTTCTGGAGGTGCAACACCACGCAGATAAAATAAGGCAAAACCAAAAGGTGGTGTGAGGAAAGATGTTTGTAAATTTGCCCCCAATACTACACCATACCAAACTAAATCAATATTTAAGGACTGGGCAACGGGAACAAATAAAGGTACAATGATAAATGCGATTTCAAAGAAGTCAATAAAAAAGCCTAGTATGAAAACCACTATCATACTAATGATTAAAAATCCAACTTCACCACCAGGTAAATTAGAAAGAATATCAAACATAAATTGATCTCCTTCTAATCCTCTAAATACTAAACTAAAGGCGGTAGATCCTAAGAGGATAAATATTACCATTGAGGTAATTTTTAATGTGTTATCACATACTTGACGCAGAGATGCTAAATTTAATTCACCGTTAAAACCAGCTAAAATCATCGCCCCTGCACATCCTACCGCACCGGCTTCTGTGGGGGTGGCAATGCCAAAAAAGATACTTCCTAATACCAACAAAATTAAAACCAGTGGCGGTATCATTACCTGTAAAACTCTCTTTCCTAAAGCTTTACCGCCAATATTCCTGACTTCTGCGGGTAAGGCTGGGGCTACATCTGGTCTAATAAATGATACAACTAGGACATGAATAGCAAAGGCCGCTGTCATCATTAAACCGGGAATGACTGAACCGATAAATAAGTCACCTACGGATACACCTAATTGATCAGCTAATACTACCAATACCACGCTAGGAGGGATAATTTGCCCTAATGTGCCGGAAGCAGCAATGACACCGGTTGCTAGTTGTTTGTTGTACCCATAACGCAGCATGATGGGGAGGGAAATTAAACCCATTGCTACTACTGTGGCGGCTACTACACCTGTGGTTGCTGCTAATAACGCACCTACTATGACTACTGCTAAAGCTAGTCCACCCCGTAAGCGCCCTAAGAGAATTCCCATTGTTTCTAGTAGTCTTTCGGCAATGCCAGATTTTTCTAACATTGACCCCATGAAGATAAAATAGGGGATTGCTAACAAGGTATAATTGGCCATGATGCCGAATATACGCTGGGGCATGGCGGTAAGGAACAAGGGATCGAAGACATCCAATGCTACACCGATGATGGCGAAGATAATGGCTACACCACCCAGGGAAAAGGCGACGGGATAACCCAGGGCTAATAAAATTAAAGCCCCAAGAAACATTACTGGCCCTAACCATTCATAATCATAGGTCATGGTTTTCCCCCTGGGCTGGTAGTCTGTTGGTGATGATGGCTATGTTTTTGATGGCTTCAGAAATGCCTTGAATGATAAGGGTTATAAAGGATACTATAATCATGGTTTTAATGGGGTAGCGTGGTAAACCGCCGGGATCTGGTGATATTTCCCAAATTTCCCAGGAGGCAATGATGGCATCCCAAGAAACAATAATTACCATGATGCAAAATGGAATCAGAAAAAATACTGTCCCAAATAGGTCGGCGATCGCCTTCTTTTTACCGGATAAATTACTATAAAATATATCTACCCGCACGTGTTCATTATGTTTGAGGGTGTAAGCTGCACCTAAGAGAAAAACCAAGTCAAAAATATACCATTGGGATTCAATGTAGGCGTTGGAGGTAAGATTATTACCTATTAATCTCCCCAGGTATCTACCGATCACGTTCCATACACCCAGGATCACCATGACTAATACTAACCAACTTGTTAGACGGCCGATCTTTTCTGTGCAGATATCAATTAAGTTTGAGAGTTTTAATAATTTGTCCAATTGTGTTTATTCCTCCTGAATTACTGTAAATGTAGTTTACATTGTTCAGGGATTGAGATCGTTGTTTAGATCCTAGAATTCCCCAAGAAGCTAAACATAGATGATTACCTTTTGTTTATTGCTTAAATACGGTATAGTAATTTTAAATACTGTGAGTATGAGGATCATTAGCTATGAATTTGTCAATTAAGAATCTTATTTTTACATCTTCTTTATTAATTACTACCCTGACTATACCAAACAGTGCATTATCTCAAACTACGGGAAATCCTGGTAAATTTGATTTTTATGTTTTAACATTATCCTGGTCTCCTGATCATTGTGCCAGAAATGGTAAACGTGATGTAGAACAATGTGGAACAGGAAAAAAATATGGTTTTGTGTTACATGGACTTTGGCCACAATACAAAACAGGTTATCCCGCTAATTGTTCTACCGAAAAATTACCCCCATTAGTTAAACAAAAGTTTAGAGGTTTATTTCCCAATGAAAGACTTTTTAATCATCAATGGCAAAAACATGGAACTTGTACAGGTAAAAAACCCATAGAATATCTGACATTAAGTAGAAATTTAAAATATTCTGTAGTTATTCCTGCCAATTATAAAAGTCCAGAAAACCCGTTTCGGACAACAATTAAAGATTTAAAAACTAATTTTTTAAGTTATAATAAACAATTTACTGTTAACGGTATTGCACCTTTTTGTTCGGATTCTGGTAGATTCTTAAAAGAAGTTTTCTTTTGTTATTCCAAAGATGGAAAACCTGGTGTTTGTAGTGCAGAAATTTTAAAACGTTCTCAAAAAAGCTGTGGACAAGATAATTTTTTGGTGCGGAATGTTAGATAAAATTAGGAAACTGAAATTACTATAAAATCAGAGATGGTTTAAATCATGAAAAGAAAAAATACTTATTCAGCATTAACATGAGTCCTACATAAGAGTATATTAAATTGGTAACTCGTAAAAGTTCTTTACATTAACAACTGTATAATTTATCCCATGAGTCAAATAATTTGGATCGCCAGACACGCTAACCGTCTTGATTTTGTTCACCCTGATTGGTTTCTAACAGCAGAAAAACGATATGATCCACCATTGTCAGATGATGGATTTATTCAGGCACAACAATTAGGACAGAGATTTAAACAAGAAAAAATTAAACATATTTTTGCCTCACCTTTTTTGCGAACTGTACAAACAGCTAACGCAGTGGCCGAAGCATTAGATTTAGAGATTAAACTAGAAACAGGTTTAAGTGAATGGTTAAACCCGGAATGGATGACAGAAGAACCGGAAAGACTCACAACCTCGGAATTAAAAGCATTATTTCCCAGAATAGACACCAGCTACACACCCCAAATAGCTGCCAAATATCCCGAAACCCACCAACAAGTCAGACACCGTTCCGCCCAAACTGCCAGATGTTTAGCTGCGGAATATTGGCCGCATGATATTTTATTAGTGGCACATGGTGCTTCTGTGTTAGGTGCTGCAATGGGTTTTGTGGGTGATCTAGCTAAAGCGGAAGTTAAAGCAACATTGTGTTCTGTAGTTAAAGTGGTACGTCAAGACTCGGAATGGTTGCTAGAACTAAAAGGAGACACTTCACATTTAACCAGCACAGAGGAAGTAGTAAGATTTGTGTAATTCGTAGGGGCAACCCCCTGTGGTTGCCCACCCCCTGTGGTTGCCCACCCCCTGTGGTTGCCCACCCCCTGTGGTTGCCCACCCCCTGTGGTTGCCCACCCCCTGTGGTTG
>RDXV01000093.1 GCA_004292695.1 Nostocales cyanobacterium
TCAGTGAAAACTAATAACCAATAACTGATAACTGATAACTGATAACTGATAACTGATAACTGATAACTGATAACTGATAACTGATAACTGATAACTGATTAAAGCACTCTTAAAATACTAGGAATGCTATCTATTGCTTCCAGGTTTTTAATTTCTGCTAAAGCTTCTCGAAAATAGCCTTCCTTAACATCGTGGGTAACAACCACAATTTCCGCTAATTCTTCTTGAAAACCAGTTTGTACTACAGATTCTAAACTGACATCGTATTTACCGAAAATAGTCCCTAATTTACCAATTACACCTGATTGATCCTTAGTTAAAAACCGAGTGTAAAAACGACTTACTAATTCAGAAATAGGCGCAATTTGACAATAATGTTGATGGCTACAGGCTAACAGAGGATGGGGGTTTGATGTATCAGTTTTCAGAGTTGCTACTAAGTTAAGAATATCTGAACAAACTGCACTGGCGGTAGCACCAGCACCAGCACCGGGACCAAAAAACATGACTTGTCCTATGGGTTCGCCTTCTACCAAGATGGCATTATAAACACCGTTAATACTGGCTAAAGGATGACTTTGAGGTACTAAAGTCGGATGGACTCTGACAGATAATTGGGAGTGATCAGGGTTTTGCCCTTGAGCTATGGCTAGTAGTTTAATGACAAATCCTAACTTGGTAGCATAAGTTATATCTGTTTTTGTAACTTGCCGAATACCTTCACAATAAACATCAGCTAAATTAATTCTGCCACCAAAACCCAAGGATGCGAGGATGGCAATTTTATCAGCAGCATCTAAGCCATCTACATCTGCGGTGGGGTCAGCTTCAGCATAACCTAAACGCTGGGCATCGCCAAGAACATCATCAAAATCGCTACCTTCCGTTAACATCCTGGTAAGGATGTAGTTAGTAGTACCGTTGACAATGCCAGTGATGGCTTTGATTTTGTTAACACTTAAAGACTGCTTGAGGGGTTGAATAACGGGAATACCTCCACCTACGGAGGCTTCTAACATCACGTATACTCCAGCAGCATTAGCAGCGGTAAATATTTCTGCCCCAAATCGGGAAATAACGGCTTTGTTAGCTGTAACTACGTGCTTACCATTTTTAATAGCAGTGAGAATGAGCGATCTCGTGGGTTCTAACCCACCCATGACTTCTACAACTATATCTATGTCTGGATCAGTGACAATGGCCTCTAAATCGGTTGTCACTATGTCAGGAGATAATTCCACTTGGCGGGGTTTATCGAGCGATCGCACACCAACGCGAGAGATTTCTATTTCTTGTAACAGTGGGTGACGGTCTATTTTATCTTGTAAAAGCTGTACAGTACCCGTTCCCACCGTACCTAATCCTAAGATTCCTATTTTAACACCCACAGATTTTACACCCAAACTACATATACAAAACAATTGTAGGCAGGGCATTCCCTACCTACAAACTTAGAGTTGACAATTTGCAACTAATTCACTAACGACCAATGACAAAATTAGTAGGTTTCTACGTGCCAGCGGCCTTGTTTTTTCATGCCTTTTTGGTAATCACTCCAATTCACGCCTTCTTTAGCAGCAGCAGCACTTAAAGCTTCATCAATTCCGCCTTCCATACCGCGTAAACCACAAATGTAAGTATGTGTTTTTTCGTTTTTAATCAATTGCCACAGTTCGTCAGCGTGTTCTGCTACACGATCTTGGATATACATTCTGCCACCTTGGGGATTTTGTTGTTCCCGGCTGATAGCGTAGGTTAAACGGAAGTTGTCAGGGTATTGATCCTGCATTGTTTCCAATTCTTCCTTATAGAGAATGTTGGCAGTTTTGGGTACACCAAACAATAACCAAGCAAAACCTTTAAATTGATAATCTGGGTTAGCCGCTCTTTCTTCATCTTTGAACATCCGCCACAGATATGTACGCATAGGCGCAATACCTGTACCGGTCGCTAACATGATTACATTAGCGTCTGGTTCTTCGGGTAAGAGCATTTCTTTACCCACAGGGCCTGTGATTTTGACTTCATCACCAGGTTTTATTTGAGTCAAATAGGTGGAACACACACCGTATACTGTTTCACCACTTTGAGGATCTTTATATTCTAATTGACGCACACACAGAGATACTGTTTTGTCGTCTAAATCATCGCCATGACGAGTGGAAGCAATGGAATAGAGTCTGAGTTTTTCAGGCTTACCTTTTTTGTCTATACCAGGGGGAATAATACCAATACTTTGGCCTTCTACGTATGTTAAGTCGCTACCCGTTAAGTCAAACTTGATATGTTGAACTATACCAATACCGCCTTCCTTGACTAACGGTTCATTAGAGATAACTTTACCGATAAAAGGAGCGTTGGGACGATAGGTGTTCACAGGAACATCAGCGTGTTTGGCTTTTGTTTGAGTCATGGAGTTGCTTTTTTTATCCTTAGCTGTGGGTTTAGCAAAACCTTTAGCTTCGCTATTAGTATTGACAGGTGTGGCTTTACCATTCTCTTCCTTGTGAGCTTCTACTGGTGTAGCTGGCTGACTAACTTGACTATCAGTGCTGGCTACAACAGTTGTACCATTGGCCATTTCTAGCGCCGATACAGGTTGAATACTAACAATTTTGCCGCCTAGACGAGTGATCCGTCGCATTTCTTGATTCATGCGGTTGTAAGGCACTCTGATGAATACACTGCCACTTTTACGAATTGGGTAGTTCGTTTGATCAGATTCTTGATTCTGACGCAGACCCACCACTTCGTATACGAAGACGCGGCTACCTGATTCTATGCTGGCAGCACCCTCAACAGCACCTTGATTGTACATTCGTTCTACCACTCCAATATTTACTTAACCGTTTATCAAAAAAATAATTCTCATCCTATGCCAGCTTTAAGTTTACCGGATTTGTGTTGCATAAAACTGGCCTTTTGAGAAAAGCACATCATTATCATGATGCCTTGCTGGGTACACTCGGCCAAGACATTTAAGCATAGTAAAGAACCACCCTGTTCACTTTCTAAGTTAGAAGATAAGTCTGAGACAGAATGTTAGTGGTGGATCAATTTAATCTTCTTTTTACCTAAGCGTATAGCGATATCGCCTGAGATTCCCCAGATATCATTGGCACTCTGTGATTTTTTGTCTGCAAATCGAAAACAATTGTTAACAATAGTTTTCTGTAGATTATCTTTAATTTATGTTGAATAAAATTAAGTATAAAATCATTATATATATTTGCAAATAGGTAATGATACTTTATTGATTCAATCTTGACCAACTATGTGTGCATAGCTGGGTAGGAAAACAATACAAAATGTTGAGAATTCTTGCTTTTGACTTCAAAATTAGAACTTAATCTGACTAAAATATTAGAAAATAATGTGGTTGGTACACTATTTGATCACTTTTAACAGCAAACCTTGTTACAAAATGCAACTTTCTGTTAAAATCTATTATACCACTAGGATTAAATACTTACCAGCCCAGAATTCAGGATAGTTGAACTAGGTAACGAGTATGACTGAGTTACTTCATACCCTGATATCCTGTATTTATGCTGGATAGCAAGAGTGCAGGATATTATCCATCAGGGTAAGATTCCTAGCTTCAAAAATCTACTGTGTGAAAAAAATATTTGATTGAGTCATCTTTTTATTATTTAGAGGAGATTTATGACAACTAAGCCGGAACGTGTGGTACTAATTGGAGTAGCTGGAGACTCTGGGTGCGGTAAATCTACATTTTTACGTCGCTTAATTGATTTGTTTGGTGAAGAGTTAATGACAGTTATCTGTTTAGATGACTATCATTCATTGGATCGTAAACAACGTAAAGAAACAGGAATCACTGCATTAGATCCCAGAGCCAACAATTTTGACTTAATGTATGAGCAAATTAAAGCTCTCAAAGAAGGTCAAGCAATTAATAAGCCGATTTATAACCACGAAACCGGCATGATTGATCCTCCAGAACGGATTGAGCCTAACCATATCATAGTTGTTGAAGGTTTACACCCTCTCTATGATGAAAGGGTAAGAGCTTTATTAGATTTCAGTGTTTATTTTGATATTAGTGATGAAGTCAAAATTGCCTGGAAGATTCAAAGAGATATGGCTGAACGTGGTCACCGTTATGA
The DNA here is from genome assembly GCA_004292695.1 of Nostocales cyanobacterium. Taxonomy (GTDB): domain Bacteria; phylum Cyanobacteriota; class Cyanobacteriia; order Cyanobacteriales; family Nostocaceae; genus Okeanomitos. Next base: position 4,131 of record RDXV01000093.1, read on the forward strand.
AGATGTTTTAGCCCAAATCAATTCCCGTAAGCCTGATTTTGAAAAATTCATTGAACCACAAAGAGAGTTTGCTGATGTGGTTTTACAGGTATTACCCACTAACTTAATCAAGGATGACACTGAGCGTAAAGTATTACGTGTCAGAATGTTACAGCGGGAAGGTAAAGAAGGATTTGCTCCGGCTTACTTATTCGATGAAGGTTCTACTATCCAATGGACTCCTTGCGGACGTAAGTTGACCTGCTCTTATCCTGGTATGCAAATGTACTATGGTTCTGATGTTTACTATGGTCGCTACGTTTCTGTGTTAGAAGTAGATGGTCAATTTGATAACTTAGATGAAGTTATTTATGTTGAAAAACATCTGAGCAATACATCCACCAAATATGAAGGTGAGATGACTCATTTATTACTACAACACCGTGAATATCCGGGTTCTAACAATGGTACTGGTTTATTCCAAGTGTTGACAGGTTTAAAAATGCGTTCTGTTTACGAAATGTTGACAGCAAAAGAGGCAAAGTTAGCCGTACAAGTGTAAAAACAATTAAAACCAAAAGTGTTGGTCAATGCAAAAAGGGGAACATCCATCTGTGGGTGTACCCCTTTTTTATATGCAGGCAGGTGGCAGGGGGGAAAGCCTTGTTAGTCCCTAGTCACCTAAATGATCTAAGCAAAATCTCAACTTTTCAGCTAATATCTGTACACTGGGTTCTCCCAACATACCTAAGTGTGTGCCAGGAACTTCATAAATTTCTACTCCCTGTTTAGCCATGCCATTCCAGCCTCTACAGGGTTTGAACTGACACCATCTCAAAACTTCTTTGGTAGTAAATAAATTGACTTTACCAGTATAGGGTTTGACTACATAATCAACCATTGTCGCTTGTTTGAGAGCTTCTATCAATGTCATGTTATAAGGGTTGGCATCATTATCAAAAGAGTGTTCATTCCACAAGTCGTATTTACTGCTGGTTTTTCCGGTAAATAGGGACTTAAACCAATCCACTTTAGCTAGAAAATAGTTCCATCTATCTACTGATTTTAGTCGCAACAGAGAAAGCAAATAGACATAAATTGTCCGCAATGGTGAAGGATGATGGATATACAAACTGGGGCTATATGTATCCAACATTGCTAGTAAGTCCACGCGATCGCCTTGGACTTCTAACTGACGTGCCATTTCAAAAGCAACTATCCCACCACTGGAGAAACCACCCAATAGATAGGGTCCATGAGGTTGAACGGTGCGAATTTCTTGGATGTAGTGAGCAGCCATATCTTCAACCCTACTATGGGGGGCTTGTTTACCATCTAGTCCTTGGGCTTGTAGTCCATACACAGGTTGATCTTTACCCAGATAACGTACTAGATTTTGGTAGCCAATGACATTACCACCCAAAGCATGAATCAAAAATAAAGGACGTTTGCCACTGTCACTTACCCTCATAGTTACTAAAGAAGACCAAGTAGCAGATATATTTGTAGGGTTGGCTTGGCTGAGAAGTTGTCCTAACTTTTCTATGGTTGGAGATTGAAATAAGGTAGCTAGGGGTAATTTGAGAGCAAAATACTTTTCAATTTGTGTAAATAATCTCACCGCTAAGAGAGAATTTCCCCCCAAGTCAAAGAAATTATCATGAATGCCAATTTTCCCAATACCTAAAATCTCTGACCAAATTCGGGTCAATTCCATTTCTACGGCATTTCTAGGCGCAGAAAAGGCTTTTTCTAATTCTGGTCTTTGGTCGGGTATGGGTAAAGCGCGACGGTCTACCTTACCATTAGGAGTTAGGGGGATATGGGCGATCGCCACAAATGCCGAGGGAATCATGTAGTCTGGCAATTTTTCTTGCAGAAACCGCCGTAATTCATTCATTGTCGTTGCAGACTCACCATTTACCACCACATAAGCCACTAACCGCTTATTTCCTGGCTCATCTTCCCTTGCTATGACTACGGTTTCCTGTACAGCGTGGTGTTGTGTGAGTACACTCTCAATTTCTCCCAACTCAATGCGAAAACCACGAATTTTTACTTGATGGTCAATTCTGCCGAGAAATTCAATATTACCATCACTCAGATAACGGGCTAAATCTCCTGTTTTATAGAGTCGCGCCTCTTTCTGATTATTAAAGGGATTAGGTATAAATTTTTGGGCTGTAAGTTCCGGTTGATGTAAATAACCAGAAGCTAAACATTCTCCACCAATGTATAATTCCCCGGTTACACCAATAGGACAAGGATTCAAAAAATCATCAAGAATGTAATATTGAGCATTTTGGATGGGTTTACCATAGGGAATACTTTTCCAATGGGCTTCTACTTTGCCAATAGGATAATAATTAGACCAAACGGTGGCTTCCGTTGCACCACCCAAACTAATTACCTCAACCCCTGGAAAGGTAGTTTTCAGTAAATCTGGCAGTGTCACTGGTATCCAATCACCACTCATAAATACTAACCGCAATTGAGGATGAAAATTATTTGCTTGTACTTTAGGGAAAAATCCAGCCAGTTGTTGCAGTGCTGGTGGTGCAGAATCCCAAAAAGTAATAGGTTCATGACAGAGAATATTTAATAAAGCCTCTGGATCTCGAACATCATCACTAGAAACTACCCGAATTGAACCACCTGCGGCCAACAGTCCGAAAATATCATAAACTGACAGATCAAAACATAAGGAAGTGATAAATAAAACTCTGTCTTTAGGATTAACATTAAATGTTTGATTCACCCATTCAATTAAATTAATTACCGGTTGATGACGAACTACAACCCCCTTGGGTGTGCCTGTAGAACCAGAGGTAAAAATTACATAAGCAATATCATCAGCTGTGGCAGATGTGGGCAAATTTTCTGTAGGTAGTAAATCTAAATCATCACGATTCCACACAGATTGAGGTGACAGGTGACAGTTAACAGGTGACAGTCCAATAATGTTAGTTATCTCCTGTTCTTTATTGGCTGATTTATCCAAACAGATTAAGTGTTGTAGTGCTTCCAGTTCTAGTTCATGAATATTGGGTAATAGGGAAGTTTGGGTGATTAAACAATTAATTTTTAGAGAAGATAATAATAAATGAATCCTTGCTTTTGGGAAACTGGGTTCTAGTGGTACATAAGCACCTCCGGCTTTTAAAATTCCTAATACTGCCGGAATCATTGCTAATGAACGCTCTAAATAAACTGCAACTAATACTCCTGGTTTAACACCCAATTTTTGTAGGTGATGGGCTAATTGATTAGCTCTATTATTTAATTCTTTGTAGGTTAATTGTTCTTTTCCACAAACAACTGCTACAGCGTCGGGTGTTTTCTCTACCTGGGATTCAAACAGTTGATGAATACAATGTTGATCTGCAAAATCAGCTTTTGTATCATTCCACTGGATCAACATTTGATATTTTTCATCTGTTGTCAGTAGTGGTAATTCTCCTAAACATTGCCAGGGATTAATTGCCATGCTGGATAATAAAGTTTGAAGATGTCCCAACATCCGCGTAATTTTAGCATTATCAAATTTTTGGCAGTCATATTTGAGTTTTAATAACAGTTCTGATTCTCCATAACCCAGTAATGTTAAAGGGAAGTTAGTTTGTTCTTTTAGTTGTATTTCCAGGTTTTCCCATCTCCCACCCTGAGAACGTAAGGCGGTATTTAATTCCTGGTTTTCAAATACCAGAATACTATCAAATAAAGATTTTCCCGGTTGAACATCACTGCATCTTTGAATGTTGACTAGGGGGGTATGTTCATAATTTCGCATAGCTACCCACTGCGATCGCAATTCTTTTAACCAAGATAAAAGTGGTTTTTCTCCTGATATTTTCACTCGCACTGGTACGGTATTAATTAATAATCCTACCATTGAATCTGCACCAGGCACGGAGGAATAACGACAAGCTCTTGTCGCTCCAAAAACCACATCAGACTCACCACTATAACGACTGAGTAATAAAGCCCAAGCGCCTTGTACTAAAGTATTGAGTGTAATTTGATGTTGTTTTGCTAAAGACCGCAATATCGCTGTGGTTTTGTCTGAGAGTCGGATCGCTTGCTCTCCAAAACCGCTTTTTTCACTGAGGTTTGAGTCTACTAATAGGGGTGTGGGTGCGCTAAAACCCTTGAGTAAGTTTCCCCAAAAACTTTCCGCTTGAGACCAATTTTGCTCTTGTAACCAAGCAATATGATCTTGATAAGGACGAGGTTGGGGGAGTTGTAAATCTTTTCCTTCCCGAAAAGCATCGTAAAAGGTGAAAAACTCTTTAATTATCGTAGATAAAGAACGACCATCTAACAAAGCATGGTGAAAAGTCCAAACAAATTGGTAAACAGACTCTTGCAACTGAAATAATGCTATACGCATTAATGGAGCGACATTTAACTGAAAACCACGTTGGCGATCGCTTTGTAGATAGGATTGTAATTTAGTTGATTGTTCTGCCTCAGATAAGCCGCTCCAATCTTGTTTTTCTAGGGGAATTGTTACCTGTTTGTGTACACATTGTAGAGGTTCTCTTTCGGTTTCCCAATCAAAGCTAGTTCTCAAAATTGCGTGTTGTTCTACGACTTTATACCATGCTTTTTGGAGTGCCAAAATATCAATTTTTTCATGTATGAAACAGATCATCTGCTCAATATCCACTCCTGAATTTTGAGCCACTAGACTGTTGAAAATCATTCCTTGTTGTATGGATGAAAGCTGATATGAATTATTTACTGTTAATACTTTCATTGTATTTATCTCACTATTTTCTAGGGAAAAATGATTAAAAAAATGCAGTTTTAATAACTATTCCTATAATTTTACTAATTGCTATTCCCATTTCTGCCTAAAAATAATGAAGAATTATCTGAGTTTCAAAAAGAAAATGTAAAGATAGGTTTGATATTAAGTAATTTTAAATGATTAGGTTGGTGTTTTTGAAAAATGATTGTTAGTGAGTATCAAATAAAACTTATTATTCAATACCTAATATACTAAATTATTCCGATTTATAGAGCAATTGAAATACAAACTTAATTAGTAGGAATGATCGTCTTGATTCCAGAAAATCTGATACTTCTGCCGCTTAATTTTTGGATTTATACCCCATTCCTGTGTACCAACCAGGAAAAAAACACAGTTTTAGTAGCAAACGAATACAACGTGCCTGGTATAACTCTCAAGATGTTAGACTATGCAGGAAAGCCCATTCCGGGTAACATTAGTCATAAGTAGCTTGAGGATCTTTGTCCTGAAAACTACTAAGTAGGTAGGCGTTATAAATTGTCGTTATAACAAGGCAAAAGGCAAGAGAGAAGAGATTTTTAGGTTCATTTACTTTTCTTTACATACTTTGGTTTTTTCCTGTCGTTCTACTTAACCGTAAATTATTGTTATGATTTCATACATCAGTGGCTAAACTAATTATCAAAATTTAGTCATTGATGCAAATTCTCTAAGGAGGAATTTCCTTTGTCTCGTCGTTATTTATTTTCATCCGAGTCAGTTACTGAAGGTCATCCTGATAAAATCTGTGATCAAATTTCTGATACCATTCTGGATGCCCTGTTAACCCAAGATTCCAGTAGCCGGGTTGCTGCTGAAGTAGTTGTTAATACTGGTTTAGTGTTAATTACTGGAGAAATTACATCCAAAGCTAATGTCAATTATGTGAATTTGGTGCGGAAGAAAATCGCAGAAATTGGCTACACTGACGCAGGTAATGGTTTTTCCGCTGACAGCGCCAGTGTACTAATTGCTTTAGATGAACAGTCACCCGATATTGCCCAAGGTGTAGATACCGCCCACGAAACCCGGACTGCGGATAGTGAAGAACTATTTGATAAAATTGGTGCTGGTGATCAAGGGATTATGTTTGGGTTTGCTTGCAATGAAACTCCCGAATTTATGCCTTTACCTATCAGTTTGGCACACCGGATTGCTCGCAGATTGGCAGCGGTGAGAAAAACTGGTGATCTACCATACTTGCGTCCTGATGGTAAAACTCAGGTGACTGTGGTTTATGAAGATGGTAAACCTGTAGGTATTGATACAATCTTAATTTCTACTCAGCATACACCTAATATTGGGGATATTACTGATGATGCTGGGGTACAAGCTAAGATTAAGGCTGATCTGTGGACTGCGGTAGTTGAACCTGTGTTTGGTGATATTGATGTCAAACCAGATCAGAATACACGCTTTCTAGTTAATCCTACTGGGAAGTTTGTGATCGGTGGTCCTCAAGGTGATTCTGGTTTAACCGGTAGAAAAATCATTGTTGATACCTACGGTGGTTATTCCCGACATGGTGGTGGTGCTTTCTCTGGTAAAGATCCCACTAAGGTAGACCGTTCTGCTGCTTATGCTACTCGTTATGTGGCTAAAAATATTGTGGCTGCTGGGTTGGCTGACAAATGCGAAGTCCAGTTAAGCTATGCTATTGGTGTGGCTAGACCTGTGAGTATTTTTGTGGATACCTTCGGGACTGGTAAGGTGGATGATGAAGTCCTGCTAGAACTGATTAAGGATCACTTTGAATTGCGTCCTGCGGGTATTATCCATGCTTTCAATTTGCAGAATTTACCCAGTGAAAGGGGCGGACGTTTTTATCAGGACGTTGCAGCTTATGGACACTTGGGTAGACCTGATTTAGATTTACCTTGGGAACGCACTGATAAGGCGGATACCTTAAAGCAAGCTGCTAATAAGTATCTTTCTGAGGCGATCGCCACTGCATTGAACTAAGAACTTAAAAACAAAGCAAAGATCCCCGGTTTTCTCATCGGGGATCTAAATCTTCCTAAGTGTATTTATCTAAGGCAGTGTTTTATCTGTTACCTTCTACAATTTCATCCCAGTCAGGAACGTTTGCATCTTCACCACCAATACCAATACCAGTATTGTAAATATCTGCACCAGTAATGGTTAAGTCGTTCATTGAAGCTTTGTAGACGTTGGAATCGTTAATGGTAGCGTTAGTGAGGTTTACACCATTAAGATTTGCTTGTTTAAGATTAACGTTGGTGACAAAGGCTGATGTTAAATTAGCACCTGCTAAATTTGCTCCTGTCAGATCAGCACCTTCTAAGTTAGCATCTTCTAAATTAGCACCTTGGAGATTTGCTCCTCGTAAGTCTGCACCGATTAAGTGCGCTCCCTTGAGGTTGACTCCCTGTAGCTGACAACTTTGACATTCTCCCGTTGACAACAATTTTTCTAAGTCTTGATTGTTCCCAGCGTGAACTGAGTTAGCGAAAAATAGGGGAGCGACTAAGGCTATGGCGGTTAGTAGCTGACGTTTCATATATTTTTCCCCCTTCTTTATATTGGAGTAGCGTCCGTTCTATTTCCTCACATTTTTATTATCCCATACAATGGCTTGAGGATGTTGATTTAACTCACAATCTGGAGGTGATGTTTTTTATTTTGGGAGGTAAGAAGCCAGTCAAAAAACTCTATATGGGTTGATTTTAAGCGATTTTTCCAGGAATATTGGGAATTAGTTGATGAATATGAAATTAGTATTAATTTTTTTATTAGCAAAGTTTGATACCATGTTTTGTAATTATAGTAAATAAGTATTTTTTACTATTAATAATTATAATTGTAGGTGAGATCAGAGTTTCAATGATTGTTTGCAATAAGTCTTTATAAGCATTCTGACTCCTGACTCCTGACTCCTGAATTCTTACGTAACAAGTATTTTTTCACCAAACACATATTAAAAGTTATACAATTATTTATTGCATATTATACTTGATATATAAAAATGCCTAATCTAGAAATGAGTAAAGTTGAAATTCGTGGTGTTTGGTTAACGAAAACTGATAGCAAAGTGTTACATTCCCGGAAAAATATTGCTCAAGCAATGGAATTTTTAGCTGAGACGGGTTTTAATGTTGTATTTCCTGTTGTTTGGAATCAGGGAGTTACATTATATCCGAGTCAAACAATGTGGAGGATGTTTGGTATAGAAATTGATTCAAGATTTTTAGGCCGCGATCCTTTACAGGAATTAGTAGAAGAAGCGAGAAAGGTAGGTTTGAAAGTTATCCCTTGGTTTGAATATGGTTTTGCTAGTTCTTATAATGCAAATGGTGGTTTTTTGTTAACACAAAGACCTGAATGGGGTGCTTATAATTATCAGGGAAGATTATTAAAAAAGAATGGGTTTGAATGGTTAAATGCGTTTGATTTTCAGGTACAGGAATTTTTGTTGAATCTGTTTTTAGAGGTGGTGAGAAATTATGATGTTGATGGGGTGCAGGGTGATGATCGTTTTCCTGCTTTACCATCGGAAGGTGGTTATGATCAGTTAACTGTGAATCGTTATTTGCAAGAGTTTAAAAAACATCCTCCTAAAAATCATCAAGATAAACATTGGTTACAGTGGAGAGCGAATATTTTAACTGATGTGTTAGGATTACTTTATAGGGAAGTAAAAGCGGTTAATTCTAATTTGTTGGTTTCTATGTCTCCAAATATTTATGATTGGAGTCTGCGGGAATATTTACAAGATTATCCAAGTTGGTTAAAACAGGGTTTTATTGATATTATTCATCCCCAAATTTATCGGAGAGATTTTTTAAGTTATAAGTGTATTTTGCGAAGATTGATATATGAACAGTTCACAGATATCATGTTACCAAAATTAGCACCGGGAATTTTAATTAAGTTGGGGAAATATACTATTAAACCGGAGTTGTTGGTGAAGGTGATAGAATATCATCGTCAGGTGGGAATTAATGGGGAGGTGTGTTTTTTCTATGAGGGTTTGCGGGATAATAATGATTTGTTGGGTAAGGTTTTAAGGAAGAGTGTATATTCTCAATCTGCACAATTCCCTAGTTTAGCAGATTTACAAGGTGTGAATGGGGGTTATCCTCGTTCTTTTTCGATTTTACAAAGGTTGGAAAAACAGTTAAGAAAGATTTTTAGGGTGTAGGATGATGAAGTTAGCAATACCAGAGATTATTAATGTTTTAAAAGCAGATTTACCGACTTTGTTTGAAAAGGATATTTCTTATGATATTTATTCAGAAGATATATTTTTTCGTGATCCGGTGAATAAGTTTAAGGGTAAGTTTAATTATCGGATTATTTTTTGGACTTTGCGTTTTCATGGTCAGTTGTTTTTTACGGAACTTGCTTTTGATTTACATGATGTTTCTCAAACTGATGCAAGTACGATTTTAGCAACTTGGACGGTGCGGGGTGTGTTGCGTGTTCCTTGGAAAGCGCGGTTATTTTTTAATGGTTATTCGACTTATAAGTTAAATGATGAGGGTTTGATTTTTGAACATATTGATACTTGGGATCGAGAACCAGGGGAGATTTTCAGGCAGTTTTTTAAGCGGGGGGTTTATTGAAATAAGAAGGATTTTATTTGTCTGAATCAGTGTATATTTTTAAATCCTGGATATTAGGAATTAGACATTTTCCCAGTCTTCTAATTTTAATTCGGGAATACGTGAAAATTCTCTGGTGTTGTGGGTGACTAATGTTAAGTTGTTAGTTAGGGCGATCGCCGCAATTTGTAAATCATAGCCGCCTATGGGCGTTCCTTGAGCAGTCAGTTGAGCGCGAATGTTACCGAAAATAGCAGCAGCTTCATCATTAAAAGGTAAGGAAATATAATGTTCAAGAAATGCTTGTTGTTTTTGTAATGTACGTGTAGGATTATTACTTCGCATTGCACCATAAAAAAGTTCTGCTTTTACTACAGAACATACAGCTATATCCTTGGTTGGTACTGATAAAATCCGATTTTGAACAGATTCTGACCGACCATTCAAGTACATCACACAAACATTAGTATCCAGTAGGTAGATCATTTTACTAATCGAACATCCCTTCTAATTTTTCCTCTAAATTGTCCACAACACCTTCATTATCAATAATGATAGGATCATCAGCACAAATTCCATAGAGTGACGCAAGTGATACTTTTTGTGTTTTTGGTGTTTGTTGATAAACTATGATTACTTCTACATCAGCATCTTTGATTTCTGGTAAGGGTATGTGTAACATTCCATCATTACCAATGTGAGATTCTAGTTTTATTGTTTGCATCATTAATCTTTCTCCTTTAATATTTCGATATTATAACCGTTCTTTCTTGCTTTGCGTCTTTGCGTGAGATTTGAAGATTTTTAAGAAACGAACCACGAAGACACGAAGACACGAAGGAAGAGAGGAAGAGAGGAAGAGTTTTTATTGATGTTTATATCCTGTGAATTCTAATTCAGACAATTTATTTATTCAAATACGGGTGGCCAAATTTCTGAGATTTCAATTTCCCAACCGGGAAGTAATTCGGGTATTGTTAATTTATCATTTCCTGTTAAAGTTTCAATGTCTCCGTTGGGACGATAAACACTTACTGTTAATTCATCAGGATTAACTAATATGCCGATTTTTGCACCTAGTTCTAAAAAGAGTTTAACTTTATCTTCTAATTTTCCAATTCTATCTGTTTTTGATTTGATTTCTACTACTAAATCAGGAACTAGGTTTCCAAAATCTCTAACACTAAGTTTTAATCTGGATGCAACAACAAAGGAAACATCTGGTGCGCGTAGGTCGGTGTTAGGCATAATAAAACCTCCGCTTGAATCAAATATTCTCCCTAGTTTTCGGGGTTTAATCCAATTTCCTAATAATCTGATTAATTCCGCACCTATTTCACTTGATTGAATATCTGATGGTCCCATTACTAAGAGGTTTCCTTCTTGCAATTCTATTTGATAATCTTCTTGTTCTTTTGCTAGATTTTGTTGCAGTATTTCTACGTCTTTTATTGTTAACTGCATAAACTTTTCTCCTTTACTATATTGATAATTATATTCTTCCTTTGCGTCTTTGCGTCTTTGCGTGAGAAGTTAATTTTTTTTAACGAACCGCAGAGTACGCAGAGAACACAGAGGAAGAAGATTATTTAAACAACTACTGGGGGATATTGTTTTAATACTTGTTGCAGATATTTTCCTGTGTGGGAACGGGGGTTTTCTGCTATCTGTTCTGGTGTTCCTGCTGCTATTATTTCTCCTCCTTTGTCTCCTCCTTCGGGTCCTAAGTCTATTACCCAATCTGCACAACGAATAACATCTAAATTATGTTCAATGACTAAGATTGAGTTTCCTTTGTCTACTAATCTTTGGAGAACGTCTAATAATTTATGAACGTCGTAAAAAGACAACCCGGTTGTTGGTTCGTCTATTAAATATAATGTTTTTCCTGTTGCACGTCTTGAGAGTTCTGTTGCTAGTTTGACTCTTTGTGCTTCTCCTCCTGATAAGGTTGTGGCTGGTTGTCCTAGTTGTACATATCCTAATCCTACGTCTACTAATGTTTGTAATCTGGTGACTGCTTTGGGGATGTTTTCACAAAATGCTAATGCTTCTTCAACGGTCATGTTTAAAACATCGGAAATTGATTTTTCTTTGTATTTAACTTGTAGGGTTTCTCTGTTATATCTCGCTCCTTTACATACTTCGCATTGTACATAAACGTCTGGTAAAAAGTTCATTTCTATGACGTTTACTCCCTGTCCACTGCACGCTTCACATCTGCCTCCTTTGACGTTAAAGGAAAATTGTCCCGGTTTATATCCTCTGGTTTTGGCTTCTATGGTTTGGGAAAATACTTCTCTAATAATATCGAAAACTCCTGTGTAGGTTGCAGGGTTTGATCTCGGTGTTCTACCTATGGGTGATTGATCTATTACTATTGCTTTATCAACGGAATTTAATCCTTTGATTTCTTCGATTTCTTTGGGAAGTGGTACTCTTTTTAATAAATGATGTTGCAGTGCTGGATATAGTAATTCGTTGATTAATGTAGATTTTCCTGATCCAGAAACTCCGGTTACTGCTACTAATTTTCCTAATGGAATTTCTACATCTATGTTTTTTAAGTTATTACGATGGGCGTTTTTTATTCTTAAACTTCTACCGTTTCCTTCTCTTCTTGTTCCTGGTGTATGAATAACTTTTCTGCCTGATAAATATGCCCCTGTTAATGACTCCTCTGCATTTAATAAATTCTCTAAATTTCCCTGTGCAATAATATTCCCTCCATGAATACCAGCACCGGGTCCAATATCCACTAAATAATCTGCTTCCCGAATAGTTTCTTCATCATGTTCTACTACTATTAATGTGTTTCCCAAATCCCGTAATTTAGTTAAAGTTTTCAATAAACGTCCGTTATCTCTTTGATGTAAACCAATACTTGGTTCATCCAAAACATAAAGAACACCTGTTAAACCAGAACCAATTTGTGTAGCTAATCTAATTCTTTGAGCTTCCCCACCTGATAATGTCATTGCTGGACGATCTAACGTTAAATAATCCAAACCCACATCCAACAAAAACTGTAATCTAGCTTTAATCTCCCTTAAAACTAAATCCCCAATTTGCATTTGTCTGGGTGTTAATTGCAGGTTTTCAATTCTTTCTCGACATTCCCGAATTGACACACTGGTTAAATCCAAAATTCCATATTGTCCCAACCTCACCGCTAACGCTTCCGGCTTTAACCTTTTTCCACCACAAACTTCACAAGGTTGATCTACCAAATACTGCTCTAACTTCTGCTTAACTAACTCCGTTCCCCCCTCATATTGCCTTTCCAAAATCGGAATTACACCCTTAAAACTCTGTGTCCTCTGCCCCTCTGCGGTTCGTTTCTCTTCCCCAAACAAAACAATTTCTTGCTGTTCCCTTGTTAAATTCCTCCATTGAGTTTGTAACTCAAAACCATAATTTAACCCCACCGTATACAACAACTCCAAATAATAGGAATTTTCCTTTTCTGACCAAGGTGCAATGGCAGCATAAATCGGTGCTTCAGGATTAGGTATTACTAACTCCTCAGAAAATCTTCTTAAAGTTCCAATTCCATGACAATGAGAACAAGCTCCATAGGGAGAATTAAAAGAAAACAAACGGGGTGATAATTCTTCCATTACTGCACCATGTTCTGGACAAGCAAAGTTTTCTGAAAATACCATTTCTGTGGCTAATTCTTGTTCAGAAATACCTTGACTTTCCCCCCCATTTCCTATATACTTACTATGTTGTCGCTCCTGCGTTACCTTATTTAATGTATCATTTAATACCTCAATTATAGCAATTCCGTGAGATTGCTTGAGGCAGGTGGTGAGAGAATCAACTAAACGTTCTTGTATACCGTCTTTTTTTACTAACCTGTCAATAACCAGTTCTATATTATGTGTAATATTTTTATCTAACTCGATGGAATCTGAGAGTTCTAAAACCTCTCCATCCACCCTGATGCGAACAAAACCTTGAGCGGCTAAACTAGAGATTAGTTTGCGGTGAGTTCCCTTTTTCCCCCTGACGACTGGTGCGAGAATTTGGAAGCGGGTACGGTCGGGAAGTGCAAGGATGCGATCGCACATTTCGTCAATGGTTTGAGGGGAGATAGAGCGATCACAATGGGGACAATGGGGTTCACCAGCGCGACCATATAACAACCGCAAATAATCATAAATTTCCGTGACTGTTCCCACTGTGGAACGGGGGTTATGGGAGGTAGATTTTTGGTCAATGGAGATGGCTGGACTTAAACCTTCTATTGCTTCCACATCGGGTTTATCCAACTGTCCCAAAAATTGCCGAGCATAGGCGCTGAGAGATTCCACATAACGCCGTTGACCTTCTGCAAAAATGGTATCAAAGGCCAAAGAAGACTTACCCGAACCAGAAACACCGGTAAACACAATTAACTGATCGCGGGGTAATTCCAAATCAATATTTTTCAGATTATGCTGCCTAGCACCCCGAATACGAATAGTATTTTGCTGGTTTTTTTGGCTATTTTGGGGATATGGGAGGCGATCGCTTAAAGTTTGAACTAGGTTTTCTGACATATTGATTAGGGGAAGGTTGCACAGTGACACGATCCCTAATAATAACGTAATTTTCTGAACTTTGAACTCTTCTCTCTTTTCTCTTCCTTCGTGTTCTTCGTGTTCTTTGCGGTTAGTTCTGATTTTCAAGTAGTATAAAATTAGTAAAAATCTTGCTGAGGAGAAAATTATAGTTATGCAAATCTCAGCCCTAGAACAAACAGAAGTCATTTACCCAGACTGCGACGGACAACCAGTGGCTAATAACACAATTCAATTTAGATGGTTAGTAGAAATAAAACAAAATCTTGATTATCTATTTATAAATGATCCTAACGTATTTGTTGCCGGTGATTTATTTTGGTATCCGGTAGAAGGGAAAAATACCATTGTCACCGCACCTGATGTTTTAGTAGTTTTAGGAAGACCGAAAATTGATAGACTTTCTTATTTACAGTGGAGAGAAGATAATATTCCTCCCCAGGTAGTTTTTGAAATTCTTTCTCCCAGTAACACAAAAATAGAAATGGAGAAAAAATTACTTTTCTATGATCGTTATGGAGTCCAAGAATACTATATATATGATCCTGAAAATAATGATTTTCAAGGATGGTTACGAGGAGAGGATATTTTAGAACCTATTCCCCAAAATTCAGAATATATTAGCCCTCTTTTAAAAATTCGGTTTTTGCTGACAGAGGAAACTTTAAAAATATATCATCCTGATGGTAAACCTTTTGCAAGTTATGATCAAATTGTTCAGGAAAGGGAACAAGAAAAACAACGTGCAGAAAAAGCAGAACAAGCGAGAAAAGATGCTATTCCTAAATTGTTATCAATGGGTTTGAGTGTGGAACAGGTAGCAGAAGCTTTAAGTTTAGCAGTGGAGGAAGTAACAGCAATGATAGAAAGTTAAATATTAGCTATATTAGCTATTTGAATTTATCCCCAAACTCGGTTTATTGAATTGATAACATAAATCGAGTTTTTACTTTCTTTTATGACTTCATTTATGACTTCATTTATTTTTTAATATAAACTGTAGGTATACTGTGTTCATTATTTTGTTTTACCTGTACGTTAGAATTAATCGCATTACCAGGAAGAGAAACAAACGAACTTGCACCCCAACCTAAAGATATTCCTAAGATAATTAAAATCAAAATAGCTAAGTTTTTTTTATGATCAACAATAGATAAAACATGATCTAATCTTTTTTTTGAACCCATCACCTTAATAGGTGTTAATGCTGCTAAAGCATCCCCAGCATTAGCATATCGCTGTTTATGGTTTGGTGCAACCATTTTCTTTAACCAGTAACGAAACGTAGGACTAATATGAGGTAATATTTTATGAAAATTAAAGCGATATTGATCATCAATTAATTGACTAATTTCTCTGGCAGGTATATTGTTTAATAAACAGATTAATGTTGCACCTAAACTATATAAATCTGAAGCAGATGTTAAAGGATGTCCAAATTGTTCCTCTGGGGGAATAAAACCAGGAGTACCCACAACTAAGGTACTTAAATCTGATTTTTCAGTTTGCACTTGTGCTAAACCAAAATCAACTAAATAAGCATTTAATTCTTGGTCTACTAAAATGTTTTCTGGTTTAATATCCCGGTGAATAATTGGTGATTTTTGTTGTTGTAAATAATCTAATATTTCTAATATTGATATAGCAATTTTCTTAATTTCTTCAGGATGAAAACAACGCCGAAATCCTAATGATGGTGCTTTTTTATATTCCTGTACTAAATAGAAAAAACCTGTCTTTTCAAAGGAGTTTAAATAACAAGGAATGCGGGGATGGTTTAATTTTTGTAAAAGTTGTATTTCCCGTTCATAAGGTTTATTTCCATGCCAGTCAGTGGTAATTTTTGCACAACAAAATTCTTTAATTACTACTTTTTGTTGACAGTTAATTTGTTGAGCTAAATAGGTTATACGTCCTCCCTCATAATTATGTCCTAATTCTTGAATTACTTCATAACCAAAGCCGGATAAATTTGGATAATCTTGATGACAATTACTCCTTTTATCTCCATGCTTGAGATTTTTTTCTGTCATAGAATGGCTGAAAATTCCAAGTTCTTAAAAACCAAGTTGGATCAATGAATAAGTAATCAATGAGTATTAAGTAGTCGTGCAAAATAAATTTTATATTTGGGAGAGGGAACAGGGAACAGGGAACAGGGAACAGGTAAGGAATACAGACATTTTTGTTTTCACTCG
>RDXV01000094.1 GCA_004292695.1 Nostocales cyanobacterium
GAGATAACGAGATAACCTGTCACCTGTCACCTGTCACCTGTCACCTGTCACCTACTTGACGATACCACTCAATGGTATTTTTCAAACCTTCCCGGAAACCAACCTGTGCAGTAAAACCAAAAGCTGTTTTCGCTTTTTCAGTATCTAAACAACGTCTGGGTTGTCCATTAGGTTTATCAGTTTCCCAAACTATCTCCCCATCAAAATCCATTAACTCACAAATCAGAGTAATTAAATCTTTAATGGAGATTTCATAACCCGTACCCAAATTAATTGGATCAGATTCATTATAAGACTGAGTAGCCATTGTGATACCCAGTGCAGCATCGGTAGAATACAAAAACTCACGGGTAGGAGAACCATCACCCCACACAGGAAGTTGTTTTTCTCCCTTCACTTGTGCTTCGTGAACTTTGCGAATTAAAGCAGGGATAACATGAGAACTTCTCGGATCAAAATTATCTTCAGGTCCGTATAGGTTCACAGGAAGTAAATAAATACCATTAAACCCATACTGTTGACGGTAAGATTGCAACTGTACTAACAACGCTTTTTTCGCTACTCCATAGGGTGCGTTAGTTTCCTCTGGATAACCTTCCCATAGGTCTTCTTCCTTAAAAGGAACAGGAGTAAACTTAGGATAAGCGCAAATAGTACCTACACAAACAAACTTTTCTACTCCCCCTTGATAGGCCGCATGAATTAACTGCGTCCCCATCATCAAGTTATCATAAAACAACTCGGCGGGTTTTTCTCTATTTAAACCAATACCACCCACATGGGCAGCTAGGTGAATGATAATATCTTGTTGAGCTACAGCACGTTGGCAATTTTCCCATACTCGTAAATCACAATCACGCGATCGCGGTACTGTAATCTTCTCACGATCTGCCCCAGCTTGACACAATTGATCAATTACTTGACGGCCGAGGAAACCTGCACCACCAGTAACAAGAATGCGTTTATTTGTTAAATTTAAAGCAGTCATGAGATTTTGGAATAAATAGAAGTTCAGGAGTCAGGAGTCAGGAGTCAGGAGTCAGGAGTCAGGAGTCAGGAGTCAGAATATTATATTTATAACTATTCCCTATTCCCTATTCCCTATTCCCTATTCCATTAAAAATGCAAAGAACCTAATTCTTGACGAATAGTAGCAATATCTGAAGGTAATTGTGAACCATTACCGTTAGGAGAAGTGTGACCTAATGCTTGTAAATCTGCTTCTACCATTAAAGCTACTAACTCTTTAAAAGTAACTGAAGGTTTCCATCCTAACTTTTGATGTGCTTTAGTTGGATCACCAATTAATAAATCTACTTCTGCTGGTCTTAAATATCTTTCATCAAATTCTACATAGTCTTCCCAGTTTAAGTTTACATACCCAAAAGCTAATTCCAAAAATTCCCGTACTGAGTGAGTTTCCCCTGTAGCAATTACATAATCATCAGGTTGTTCTTGCTGCAACATCAACCACATTGCTTTTACGTAATCCTTCGCATAACCCCAATCTCGTTTAGCGTCTAAATTGCCCATATATAAGTTCTTTTGCTTACCAGCCACAATTCGCGCTACTGCTCTGGTAATTTTTCTGGTAACAAAAGTTTCACCCCGTCTTGGTGATTCATGGTTAAATAAAATACCATTACAAGCAAACAAGTTATAGGATTCACGATAATTGACAGTTTGCCAATGTGCGTAAACTTTCGCGCAAGCGTAGGGACTGCGGGGATAAAAAGGAGTGGTTTCACTTTGGGGAACTGCTTGTACTAAACCGTACATTTCCGAAGAACCCGCTTGATAAAACCGGACTTGTATTCCTGTACGGTGTTGGTAGTCGCGGATGGCTTCTAACAAACGCAAAGTTCCCATCCCTACCGCATCTACAGTATATTCTGGAGAATCAAAACTTACCCTAACGTGAGATTGAGCGCCTAAGTTATAAATTTCTGTAGGTTGAACTTCTTCTAAAATGCGGCGTAAGGTAGTACCATCTGTTAAATCGCCATAGTGTAGAAATAATTTAACACCTTCTTTATGTGGATCTTCGTAGATATGATCAATGCGATCTGTGTTAAAGGTTGATGTACGGCGGATAATGCCGTGAACTTCATAACCTTGTTCTAGTAAAAATTCGCTCAAGTAAGAACCATCTTGACCAGTGATACCAGTAATTAAAGCTCGTTTTTGTGTTGTCATGTTCAATAATTCCTTGTAATTGATGTTGCAAAATTTACAGAGTATTTATTATTCAATAGCAATTAATAGTTGCCAAAATCTCCTGATCATAAACACATCAGTCTTAACTTACATCTGTATTTCGATGTAACCCAATATACTTAACAAAGAACATTTTAACAAGTCTGTTGTTCAAATCAAAATAAAATTTTTTAGTATAATTTAGAATAAAGAACTCAGAATAAAGAATGGGGAATTAATTGGTAAAAATCTTTTCTTCCCCTGCTTCCCCTGCTTCCCCTGCTTCCCCTCCTGACTCTTCGATCTCCTTCAATATGCCCCGTTATTTTTAGGCATGAGGACTACATTGATGGTTTTCAATATAATCCACAAATCTAGTGAAAAGTTTCTAAACTTGACATAATGTAGGTCTATGAGAACTCGACGCGGGTAAGGAATATCATTACGCCCTGAAACCTGCCATAGTCCAGTAATACCGGGACGAATAGTTAAAATCTGATCAATGTGAATACCGTATTTTACAAGTTCATCAGCTACTAAGGGACGGGGACCAACTACACTCATATCACCTTTTAAGACGTTCCAGAATTGGGGAAATTCATCTAAACTGGTGATTCTGAGAAAATGACCAATTTTAGTGATTCTGGGGTCTTGTTTGAGTTTAAAAGTGCTGGTAAATTCTTGACGTAACTCTGGGGATGTTGCCATCATTTGGGAGAGTATTTCATCCGCGTTAGTTACCATTGTGCGGAATTTAATACATTTAAAGCGCCGATAGTTTTTACCTACCCGCTCTTGTACATAAAAAATAGGACCTTCTGAACTAATAGCAATTAGCAAGGCCAAGATCAGATAGATGGGGAAAAACAAGATCAAAACCGACAGTGAAAAGGCGATATCGAAAAGTCTTTTAGTAAATTCTCCGTTTAAACCCTGGGAAGACAAAACCCTTGGTTTTACCTGGGTTGATCTAGCATTTTTACCACGTTTCATTAAAGTATGCGTAGTTGCATTAGCATCTTTACGTGGATATTGCTTGCCGGAGAGGATAGAACTCTGGGCAGTCATTATACTCCTTAATAATCCACACCACACTTAGTCCCGATCTTAAAGCTAAAAAGCTATAATTATAGGAAAATTTGCCAACTGTTCAGAAAATAAATACAAGTATTATCTCTGTTAGTGTATGTCAGGCTTTTTTTCTTGACACTGGTTGAGAAAATCTAGATAGCGGTTAGTAAAAGCTTGTCTAGAAAATAGATTTGCGTGAGTTTTTATATACTCATAGTTAAAAAAATCCTGATGGACTTCAAATTTTTCTAAGGCCTCCACTAAAGCTGCTACAGTTTGTTCTTTAAAGAATATACCTGTTGCCGTATCTACACAAGCGCGAATATCCCTGACTGTTTCTAATGCACCACCAGCGCCGTAAGCTATAACTGGAGTACCACAGGCTTGGGCTTCTACTAGGGCGATACCAAAGTCTTCGCAAGCTGCATAAACAAAGGCTTTAGCACGTGCCATGTAGGATTTGACTATCTCCTCTGGTTGCCATCCTAGTAGTTGAATATGAGGATGGGCGATCGCCTGTAAATGTTTCATTTGCGGTCCTGTGCCAATTACAACCAGCGGTTTTTTTAACTGATTAAAGGCCTGAACGATCAAGGATACTTGTTTATAGCTGACTAATCGGGAAACGATCAAATAAAAGTCTTCTTTTTCCGCACATAAGGAAAATTTTTCTACATCTACCGGTGGATAGATGACTTTTGCTTCTCGACGATAGCAACGCCAGATCCTCCGGGCTGTATGCTGGGAGTTGGCGATAAAGTAATCAACTCGATTGGAGCTGATCACATCCCATTGACGTAAACTATGCAACAAGTATTTTGTGATCCATCCTATAACACCTTTCCCTAATTTGCTTTGGTTAAGATAGTCAAAGGTGAGATCCCAGGCATAACGCATGGGGCTATGGCAATAACAGATATGTAGTTGATCTGGGGTGGTTAAGACTCCTTTGGCTACTGCATGAGATGAAGATAAAATTACTTCATATTGACGCAAGTCTAACTGTTCGATCGCCAATGGTAACAATGGTAAATATTTTTGTACCCCTTGACGAGCTAGGGGTAAATGTTGCAGAAATGTTGTACCTATCTGACGTTGATATAAATAACTTTGGGTATTGGTAGATTCAAAATCTATTAAGGCATATAAATCAGCATCTACATGATTTAATATTTCCTTGACTACGAGTTCTGAACCGCCTGTAGCTTTGGGTGTTAGCCACTCATGAACTAAAGCATATTTTGAAGACATATTAATTGGGACTGGGGACTGGGGACTGGTGATTAGGGACTGGGTAATAAATAAATAGGTAATAGCTAATATAAGACTCCTATTTGATTTTTGAACAAACTCAGTACACCTTTATTACTTCTTTTCTGCTGCCTGTTTCCTTTTCCCCGCCTCTAGGAGTAAATTTATAAATCAAACCGAATTGCTATCAGTAATTCATTATATTTTTCCCAGTCCCCAGTCCCCAGTCACTAATCACTAATCACTAATCACCAATTACCTGATAATCTCAACAATAGGGGTGTTTGTCAAAGTACAGATTGCCGCTAGGCAGTTAGGTTTTTATACAGGTTGATTACCGTTCCTGTTAGGATTGATGATAGCACAAGTGACTGAGGCGTAAACGCCTCTATTGGCTCTCATCCCTTGCCTCAAGGGTTTTCAGCCTATTTTTTTGTAAGGAATAGGGATTTTATGCGTATTCTGGTTATTGGTGGAACTCGGTTTATTGGTGTCTATTTGACTCAACTGCTGGTTAAGGCTGGCCATGAGGTGGTTTTGTATAATCGTGGTAATCATCCCGCACCTGAAGGTGTAGGACAAATTATAGGCGATCGCACTGATCCAACTCAGTTAAAGGACAAGTTATCACCAGAAAACTTTGATGTCATTTTTGATAATAATGGTCGTGAGTTGTCTGATACTCAACCTTTGGCAGAAATTTTCCAAGGTCGGGTTAAACATTTTGTTTACATGAGTTCGGCAGGTGTATATTTAAAATCTGATCAAATG
Source organism: Nostocales cyanobacterium (assembly GCA_004292695.1). GTDB lineage: Bacteria > Cyanobacteriota > Cyanobacteriia > Cyanobacteriales > Nostocaceae > Okeanomitos. Next base: position 5,290 of record RDXV01000094.1, read on the forward strand.
CCTCATATTGAAGGTGATGCGGTAGATCCGAAAAGTCGTCACAAGGGTAAGCATGAAACTGAGGCCTATTTACAACAGTTAGGAATACCTTTTACTTCTATTCGTCCTACTTACATTTACGGACCACAAAATTATAATCCTTTGGAAAGTTGGTTTTTTGATAGAATTACACGCGATCGCCCTATTCCTATTCCGGGAAATGGGATGCACATTACCCAATTAGGTCATGTTAAAGATTTAGCTCAAGCAATGGTGCAAGTGATAGGAAATGAAAAAGCCATTGGACAGATTTATAATATTTCAGGCGATCGCTTTGTCACTTTTGATGGTTTAGCCCGTGCTTGTGCTGTCGCTGCTGGTAAGTCTGCGGATGATATTAAAATCGTTCATTATGATCCGAAAAAGTTTGATTTTGGGAAACGGAAAGCTTTCCCCATGCGAGTACAACACTTTTTTGCATCGGTAAATAAAGCCATGATTGAATTAAATTTGCAACCAGAATATGATTTAATTGCTGGTTTACAAGATTCTTTAAACAATGATTATTTAGCCAGTGGACAACATCAAACAGATATTGATTTTTCTGTGGATGATGAAATTTTAAAAGCTGTTTAATTCAGTTATCAGTTGAAGAAGGGAATAGGGAACAGGGAAATTTTGGCTGCATCTTTTCTAAAATTAATTCTGCTAAATTTCCCAAGGATGACGCGGCCAAATCTGTTAAAATTCCCCTTCCCCAACTGTTAGCAAAACTGAGAAGAGGAGGAAGTGATTATGAACTTATCACCAGCTTATTTACAACAAATAGAAGAATGGAGACAAGAAGCAAAAGAAGAAGGAAGAATGGATTAATTTTGATCGTAAAAATGGAGAACGGAGGGAATCCATTCGATGAAAATAGAAGATTTATTAAATCATGCAGTAGATAAAAACTCATTTCATAATATTCACAACTACATTGATTTTTGCAGAAATTATCTAGAATTTATAGCAACTGGATTACAAGCAAGAATAGTTTCTCAAAATGAAAATTATTACCAATTTTACCAATATAGAAATGACGGACATTACAATATAACTCGCCCTATCAATACTAACTTAATGTATGATGCTGCAACATTTGAAACTGCTTATAAACAATTTTTACAATCTCTTGAAAAGTTGCGAGATAGAGAATTACCAGAGGAATCATTATAATCATTATAGTGAATAAGTGTTTAACATCACCATTGAAAACTTTTAAAACAACCTCTAAGATAACTCTCACCAAAAGCAAAATATGACACTAACCGATTTACTCCCGTCAATTCAACAACTTTCAGCACCAGAAAAACTTAAATTAATTCGCATTCTTGCAGAAGAGTTAGACTTTACAGAAGATATTTCTCCCTTAGAACCATTCAAAACATATTACCTAGCAACTCCTAATAATAGCTTCGGTGCTGGAAAAATCCTCATGGAACAACTAAATCAATCTATTGCTAATGATTAAAGTTTATGCTAAATCTTAACTCAATGCCATTATTTTAAATTTCTAATGTATATCTGAGTGCTGCATCTACTAAAGACATCTCTGACCAAAAACCAATCACTTTATCAATTTCTGTATCTAAAACAGTTGCCAGATTATCTGTCATAATCACTGAATCGGTGACTAATCCCGTTTGTTTTCCTTCTGGTGTTTTTATATTCACAAAAACTCTGCTAGGGTGTCCAGCACGGGAAACATTGCTGGTAATCATAGCTATAATAGTTTGCGGTAAACCAGTACCAATATTATTAGATTGAACAACCAATGCAGGACGACGTTTAGCAGTTTTTAAGTTGGAATCTGGGAACAAAACCAGCACCACTTGACCACGACTATAGCTCATCGTAAACTTCCATTTCTGGTTGATCCCAATCTTCTGCAAAACATTGCAATCTAGCTCTTAAATTTGCAGCTTGTTCTTCATTGATTCCGCGAGATGGCAAATCTACAGAACCATTTGTAGACAGAAAAGTAACAATCACTCGCGCTGTATTGATACCAGGGGGAGTTTCAATTAGCTCAATTTTTCCGTCTTTGTAAATACCTTCAATTGACTGAAACATTAATTTAATTATTCAAAGGGTAAACTACTTTTAATTAACTATTATACAACATTTTCAAAGAGTATTGATTTTTTGATATTTATTATAAATTTTAAAACTATTAAACTTAACACACAACAAACTATATTAATAATATCACCTTGGCAAAACTTACCCATCTTCTAAATTTCCTAAATTTGCGGTTCATAACCAATTACCATCTATCCTACCTTGTGGCAAAATTGATCAGAGTCCTCAAAAACTGAAAATTCCCAGCATGACCGCAACTATACCAAATCTCCCCAGTGTTTACGAATCATTCTCCACAGAAGCGAAATGGCAAAAATTCTGGGAAGAAAACCAAGTCTACAAAGCAGACCCCAACCATCCCGGTGAACCCTACTGTATTGTTATTCCGCCCCCAAACGTCACCGGCAGTTTACACATGGGTCACGCCTTTGAAAGTGCGCTGATTGATGCCATCATTCGCTATCAAAGAATGAAAGGTAAAAACGCCCTTTGGCTACCCGGTACTGATCACGCAAGTATCGCAGTACAGACCATTCTGGAAAAACAACTCAAAGCAGAAGGTAAAACTCGCTACGATTTAGGTAGGGAAAAATTCTTAGAACGTGCTTGGCAATGGAAAAACGAATCAGGCGGTACAATTGTCAATCAATTACGCCGCTTAGGTGTTTCCGTAGACTGGTCGCGGGAACGCTTCACCTTAGATGAAGGTTTATCAAAAGCTGTTTTAGAAGCATTTATTCGTCTTTATGAAGAAGGTCTAATTTACCGAAGTAATTACTTAGTTAACTGGTGTCCTGCGTCACAATCTGCCGTTTCTGATTTAGAAGTCGAACCCAAAGAAGTAAATGGTAATCTTTGGCACTTCCGTTATCCCCTCACTGATGGTTCTGGATTTGTGGAAGTTGCCACCACAAGACCCGAAACCATGTTAGGTGATACAGCAGTAGCGGTAAACCCGGAAGATAAACGGTATAAAGATTTAATTGGTAAAACTCTCACCTTACCGATCATGAATCGGGAAATACCGATCATTGGTGATGAATTAGTTGATCCTGCTTTCGGTACTGGATGCGTAAAAGTGACACCTGCCCATGATCCTAACGACTTTGAAATGGGTAAGCGTCATAATTTGCCGTTTATTAATATCATGAACAAAGACGGCACGCTTAACGAAAATGCAGGAGAATTTCAAGGACAAGATCGCTTTGTTGCCAGAAAAAATGTAGTTGCTCGTTTAGAAGCTGACGGTGTACTGGTTAAAATAGAAGAATATAAACATACCGTACCCTATAGCGATCGCGGCAAAGTCCCCGTAGAACCCCTATTATCTACCCAGTGGTTCGTCAAAATTCGCCCCATTGCAGATAAAACCCTCGACTTCCTCGATAACCAAAACTCCCCCGAATTTGTCCCCGAACGCTGGAGAAAAGTCTATAGAGACTGGTTAGTAAATCTGCGTGACTGGTGTATCTCCCGTCAATTATGGTGGGGTCATCAAATACCCGCTTGGTATGCAGTCAGCGAAACCAACGGCGAAATTACCGATCACACACCCTTCTTTGTTGCTAAAACCGCAGATGAAGCATTAGAAAAAGCTAAAGCCCAATTTGGCGAAGAAGTCAAACTAGAACAAGATCCCGACGTATTAGATACTTGGTTTTCCTCTGGTTTATGGCCTTTTTCCACATTAGGATGGCCAGAACAAACCAAGGACTTAGAAACCTACTACCCCAACGCTACCTTAGTTACAGGATTTGATATTATCTTTTTCTGGGTAGCGAGAATGACCTTAATGGCAGGACATTTTACCGGAAAAATGCCCTTCAAAACCGTTTATATTCACGGTTTAGTTAGGGATGAAAATAATAAGAAAATGTCCAAATCAGCAAACAATGGAATTGATCCATTATTGTTGATTGATAAATATGGAACTGATGCCCTCCGCTATACATTAGTTAAAGAAGTAGTCGGTGCAGGTCAAGATATTCGCCTAGAATATGACCGTAAAAAAGACGAATCTATCTCTGTAGAAGCATCCCGGAATTTTGCCAATAAAATCTGGAATGCCGCCCGATTTGTAATGATGAATTTGGACGGACAAACACCAGCCCAATTAGGTAAACCAGAACCTACAGAACTCAGTGATAAATGGATTCTTTCCCGTTATCATCAAGTAGTTAAACAAACAAATAACTACATTGATAATTATGGTTTAGGGGAAGCTGCCAAAGGACTTTATGAATTTATTTGGGGAGACTTTTGTGACTGGTATATTGAATTAGTAAAATCCAGATTACAAAAAGACGCAGATCCCGCATCTCGGAAAGTTGCCCAACAAATATTAGCGGAAATATTGGAAGGAATTTTAAAATTACTACATCCTTTCATGCCCCATATTACCGAAGAAATTTGGCAAACTCTCACCCAACAACCAGCCGAAAATCCCCAAGTTTTAGCTTTACAAAGTTATCCAGAAGCGGACACAAATTTAATTGATGCTGACTTAGAAACACAATTTGATTTGTTAATTGGCACTATCCGCACAATTCGTAATTTACGGGCGGAAGCTGATGTGAAACCAGGGGCAAAAATTACCGCTAATTTGCAAAGTGAAAGTGAAAAAGAAAGGTTAATTCTCATTACTGGGGAAGCATATATCAAAGATTTAGCTAAGGTAGAAACCTTAACTATTAAATCTCCTGAAATTGTCACCCAAGAAGAAGAAAAACCAGAAACAACTGAAACATCAGAAACAACTGAAAAACCGGAAACCAATTTACTGTTCAGCAGTATATACTGGCGCACATTCCTGACAATTTTCTTAATTATCTCTGCTTTAATTGCCGTCAGAGTAGCGGTTTATGTCGGTAATACATCTTTGAGATTACCAATTTTTGGGACTTTCTTTGAATTGGTAGGTTTAGGTTATTCTGGCTGGTTTACTGTGCGCTATTTACTAAACGCCGAAGCCAGAAAAGAACTATTTGATAAATATTTACCAGCAGATGAATTAATCACACAACCAGCAGTAATTGAACCAACGACAAAACTAGAAATAAAACCAGAAATAAAACCAGAAATAAAACCAGAAATAGAACCAGAAATAGAACCAGAAACAGAAACAAAAACAGAAAATTCTATTGCTGGTGTCATTGGTACAGTACAAATTGTTATTCCTTTAACTGGAGTAGTTGATGTTGAAGTTTTACGTGCCAAACTAGAAAAAAGTTTGAGTAAAGTAGAAGCGGAAGTAAAATCTTTAAGTGGCAGATTAAGTAATTCTAGCTTTGTAGATAAAGCCCCCGCAGATGTGGTACAAACTACAAGAGATGCTTTAGCCGAAGCCGAAAAACAAGCAGAGATTTTACAAGAACGTCTGCGTACTTTAGTATAGGTAAAATGTGAAGGTTAACTCAATATATCAAAAGTTAACCTTCAACTAATAACTCATACAAAAGGGAATAGGGAATAGGGAATACTCAACACTTCTGCTAATAACTGATAACTGATAACTGATAACTGATAACTGATTATGCAATATCTAGCCCAAGTACATAAAAACGATTTTTTAACCCAGTATGAATTACGCCTCTTAGCCAGTAAAGAAGGTGAATATTTGTGGTCAACAATTTCTGAACCCACTTCTATTCTTCTGGAAAAAGGCATAGTCATGGATGACAAAATGTTAGTTTTAGTAGAACTATCTGATGCAGGAGATATAGAAAGTATTGAAGAGGCTACAAATTGGGTAATGAATTTAGTACAAACTTTCCTCTCAACTGGTATTACTCCAGAGTTTCTTAAACAGGAAGCAGAAAACGCCGAACAGTGGCGACAAAATTTAACTTTACAAAACCAAGATTTAGCCCGTCGCGCCTTGGAATTAGAAGCAAGACGAGAACAAATTCAAGAATTAGAAGAAAGTCTCAAAGGTGAAAAAAGTAATGATAATTCGTAATTCGTAATTAAGTGGGGTTTGCTGTCCGCGTAGCGTGGAGATAGGGAACAGGGAACAGGGAACAGGTAAGGTTTACAGAGATTTTATCTTCAATAACTATGTGCAATTAATTTTGCCTTGATACTTAATTACCCATTACCTATTACCCATTACCCATTACCCATTACCCATTACCCATTACCTAATTTCTTCTCCTGCTAATAACTGACGAATTACCCTAGTTAATGCTTTTTGGGTAAACCTACTAGCTAATTGTTGTCCTAAATTATGTACTCTGGGATTAACAACAATTGTCGCTATTTGGGGAGCAAGTTTAGCAGGATCAAAACCTCTTGTTTCCCTGAGAATACCCGCAATACGTTTGATATGTTCTAGGGTTTGTTGTTGTTCCGCACTTGCAGCAGGTATTTCATTAACCGCCGTTATTCCTACCCTTTCACGCAGTAAATAAGTAAAGTTGTGTAAGAGGTTTTTACTAACTGCATCTATGCCATTTAAAAACTCATCCACTAACCGATCCCGAATAAATTCGCCTCTGGGAGAAGATAGGAAATCTAAGGTTTGATTAACCACTAAATCTAAATCGTAATCTTGGCTATTACGAGCATTTTTGAGCAGGTTTTCTAAACGATTCCAACGGAATTTACCATCTTTAAATAACAACTCTTGCAGTGAAGTTCTCAATTCATCTGCGGGATCTGTTAACAGTCGTTTAGAAACATAGGGATAAGCTTCACTTAAAACTTTGAAATTTGGATCAATATAAATTGCTATCCCTTCCAAAGTCACCAAAGAACGGATAATTAAAGCATAGTATGGAGGTACACGGAAAGGATACTCATACATTAATGCTGATAAATCATCGGTGATACTTTTGATATTTAATTCTGCCACACTTGCACCTTGGGCATTAGCGAATACCTTAGCAAATGCTGGAGTAATTGGAGTTAAATCTGTATCTGGAGAGAGAAATTCTAATTTAACGTAATCTTGACTTAATAAATCAAAATCTCTATTCACAACGTGAACAATAGCTTCAATTAAACCATATCTTTGTGCTGGTCTAATTTCGCTCATCATCCCAAAATCTAGATAAGCTAATTTACCATCAAACGTAGCTAACAAATTACCAGGATGGGGATCAGCGTGGAAAAATCCATGTTCTAATAGTTGTCTCAGAGAACACTGTACACCAATTTCAATTAAATAACGGGCATCTATTCCTAGTTCTTTAATCTCTTTAGTTTGAGTTAATTTAATTCCATTGATCCATTCCATCGTTAATACACGACGGTTGGTATATTCCCAATAAATTTTAGGAACATAAATATCTGGAAGATGACCATATAATTCAAAAAAGCGCTCGGCATTTTCCCCTTCATGGATATAATCCATTTCTTCAAAAATGCGATCGCCTAATTCATCTAAAATCCCGACTAAATCACTCCTGACTCGTTTCAAATTTTTCTGTACCCATCCTGCTAATTTGCGTAAAATATACAAATCTATGGTGATTTTTTCCCGCAAATCTGGACGTTGTACTTTAACTGCTACTTCTTCACCATTTTTGAGTTTACCTTTATAAACCTGTCCTAAAGAAGCCGCTGCAATAGGTTGAGGAGAAAGTTCAGCATAAATTTCTTCCGGTTTACTACCCAATTCTTCCTCAATAAATTGGTAGGCAATTTCATTAGGAAAAGCCGGTAATTGATCTTGTAATTTTGTTAATTCTTCTAAACAAACTGGCGGTACTAAATCTGGTCTTGTAGACAAAGCCTGACCAATTTTGATATAAGCAGGTCCCAATCTTGTCAGTAATTCTCTTAATTGCACCGCCCGACGACGGTTATCTTTAACAGCAATTCCTCGTTTTTGATCCAACCATACCCCAAAAAAATAGGACAATGTTGGCCGTAAAACTGTCAAAATTCGCTGCAAAACCAGAAAAGGACGATTTTGATAATGTTCTTGAATTTCTTGCGGATCATAACGCAGTGTTTCTGGTTCATATCCATCTACTACTGGTAATCTACGCCTCGCAGATGGTTCTGCTGATCTGATCACCAGGTTTTCTGTACCATTCTCCGGTACAACTTCAATTAAGGACAACTCGTTTCCGTGACTGTCCTCCGCAGTAAATTGAGAACTAGGGGGAAGTGTCTTAACCATCTTAAAAAAGGCCACCAATAGGATGAACTGTTAAATATTGTAACAATATGTTGCGAATGCCGCTAGGCAAGTTTACAAATAACGACAGTAATACTATCTATTTTGTCTGATTTTGGGATTTAAAGGATTTAAAATTTTAAATTGCCCACAATTACCACAATTAATTACAATAAATTTCTAAATTCTCTCCTTACATCATTTTCTGATAAGTAGTCATGCAAAATAAATTTCATATTCAGTAAAGGTGACAGGTGACAGACAAGAGATGCAGATATTTCTATTCTTTTCCCAAATGTGTAATTAATTTTGCTCACGTACTTACATGACTGTAGTCAAAAATTCCCATGATTTTAAAGAATTCCAGACATTAAATTATCCAATTTTAGAGCATCTATCAAATTATTCTGCCCCTCCCCTGCTTACTCAACCACTGGATATTTTGTGATTTGCAAGTCCCCAAGGGGGAATTTCACCTAAATTGTTCGGTTCTACCACTGCCATAAATACACAAAAAACTCTAATCTCATAGATGTATAGTGCAATGTCTACTCTAGCTCCTGTTAGACACTCGTTAATGAAGGGGTGAAAACCTGTGTACGAATGGATATTACCCAGTTTGCGGGAAATTTTAGCCACCAGCAAAACTAACAACAATAAATGTTCATCTGCTAAAGCAGAACAGCAATGGCGTGTCAGTTTGGCAGCTACTGAACATCTATTACTGAAAACTTTAACACCAAACACCGCTGATAAAATTCAAGGTTTAGTGTTAACTGCACCCGCACCTTTATTTTGTCAGCCAGAATTAAACCAAAGTTTAAGAACAGTTACTTTTACCGCTAAACCTTTTAACCCCTTGGCTTTGATGCCATTTAATATGTCATCTCGGATGACTCAAAGTATAGGCAATCACGTTACATCTCATTTAGAAGATTGTACACAAATTGCCGATAGTTTTTGTATAAATCATCAAATTAATCATCAAATTAATATTGACGAATCTATTTTACCTCTATTAACTGCTGATCCTTTAGGAACAGAACAATTTTGTTTAGTATTTACAGAAAAATTTAGATTAGTTTTAGTTTTAGCGACTAACCAAAATGGTAAAAAAGAATTTTTATTTTCCTTTGCACCAGAAGTTGTACAACAAGCTTGGCACGCACTAGGGGCAAGAGTAGTTTTAACAAATCCAGATTTATTCGCTGATTTAGATCAATTAGTTACAGAATATCCATCTACAGCACCCAACTATCAAACTATTATTGAATTTAGTCAATTTTTACTACAAGAATTACCAGAACCAGAAACAGATAAAGTTATACATAATTTTTCTCAACCTACCACAAATGTATCACCATCAATATCCCCATCAACAAAATCTATCTCTCGTCCTGATGTGGAATTATTACAAGCCTTTGCCCACGAAGTCCGCACCCCATTGGCAACTATTCGCACTTTAACTAGACTATTACTTAAACGTCAAGATTTACCCACAACTGTAATCAATCGTTTACAGGTAATTGATCATGAATGTACTGATCAAATTGATCGCATGGAGTTGTTATTTAAAGCCGCAGAATTAGAAACTTGTACAGCCACAAAATCGGCAAATACTCAATTAACTCCCATGTCTTTAGATCAGGTTTTACAACAAAGTATTCCCCGTTGGCAACAAGCAGCGACAAGGAGAAATTTAACTTTAGATGTCGCCGTACCTCAACAATTACCCACTGTAGTTAGTAACCCCAATATGTTAGATCGGGTACTGACTGGTTTGATGGAAAATTTCACCCGCAGTTTACCACCAGGTAGTTCTATTCAAGTACAAATTATGCGTGCAGGTGATCAATTAAAATTACAATTATCACCTCAGTTAGATTGTCATGATACTAACACAATTTTCTCTTCTCCAACTCGTAAATCTTTAGGTCAATTATTAGTATTTCAACCAGAAACAGGAACTATTAGTTTAAATATTTCTGCTACTAAACATTTATTCCAAGCTATCGGCGGTAAGTTAATTGTCCGTCAAAATTCTCAATCTGGAGAAGTTTTAACTATTTTCTTACCTCTAGAAGTTAGTTGTCAGCACAAAGATCAAAAAGTCAAAATATTATAGATTTTGATCATCAATTACCCGTTACTCATTACTATCAATTTCTATTATCTTTTGCCGAGATGTTAAACCAGATTTAATTCTCACCGCTGATTTATGGACATTAAATTTTTTTGCTAATAGTTCAATTAATTCTGCATTGGCTTTACCATCAACTGGTGATGATTTTAAGTTTACTATTAAACTCCCATCTTCTTGTTCTGTAATCTTTTGTTGTCGGGAATTTGGTTTTACTTTCACTTTTTGCAGCATAAATTAAAAATTTTTATGAAAATTTTCAACTTTTAACCCTTGCATTGCTAAAACCGCACTACCATAAGCAGCTTCTGTATTATTTGAGGCAACAACAGGTACTTTTAAATATTTATGTCTAATGGTTGTCCAAGTATCATTAGCTGCACCACCACCAGCAGTATAAACATGAGTTAATTGATCTGCTCCAAGTTGTTGCAGTAGTTCATATCCTCTGGCTTCTATTTTAGCCATACTTGTTAATAAGCCATATAAAAATTCTCTGTCATCATTTGGCCGAGGTTCTAGTTTTGGCTCTAAAAGTGGATCATTAATGGGAAAACGTTCCCCTGATTGCAGTAAGGGGTAATAATTTAATTCATTATTTTTTGATAGATCAATTTCTTGACTTAATTTTACTAATTCTTCATTTGTAAAAAATTTCTTTAAAACAGCACCACCTGTATTGGAAGCTCCCCCCGTTAACCATAAATCGCCTAAACGATGACTGTAAATACCATATTGAGAATTTTCTAAACGAGTCCGGCTTAAAAGTTTTAATACTAAGGTTGAACCTAAAGATGTAACTGCTTCCCCTGGAAATTTTGCCCCACTTGCTAAAAACGCGGCAATACTATCTGTTGTACCCGCACATACCTGGCAATCTCGCTTAAAACCAAATTTAACGGCAATTTCTGGTTTTATTTCGCTAATTGGAGTACCAGGGGCTAAAACTTGCGGTAAGTTCACAGGAATTTGTAGTTTTTCTAGCCATTTTGGATATTGTAAATTCTCGACATCATAACCTAATTTTAAAGCGTTGTGATAATCACTAATACCTAACTGACCATGCAAGAGAAAACTTAACCAGTCTGCTTGATGTAGTAAATATCTAGCCTGAGTAAAAGTAGGTAATTTTTGCATCCACAGCAATTTAGCCAAGCTAGAAGTAGCACTAAGTACGGTATGGTGAGGGGGGGCAAAATTACTCAAATCCTTGATCGCACTTGATCCCCGTCCATCGTTGTAAAGGAGGGGATCATCCACAGGTTGACCGGTGGCATCTGTAAGCAAAATTGTGGAGGAAGTACCATTGATGGCGATCGCCTGAATTTGTGAACGCAATTCCTGAGAAATACCCTCTAAAAGACTCCATAACGCCCGTTGCCAACATTCAACCCAATTTTTACTATTTGTCCAAGGATGGCGAGTTTGCGCGACGATCTGGGCTTGTTCATCAATAACAATAGCCCTCGCCCCAGATGTACCAAAATCAATACCTAAGTAGTTCATAAGAGGAGATCGAGGAGTCAGGAGATCAAGGAGTCAGGAGATCGAGGAGTCAGGAGATCGAGCAGTTCTGGGAGTTTAGGAGTTCTGGGAGTTTAGGAGTTCTGGGAGTTTAGGAGTTTTTGATATCTACGTACACCCCCATTTATATCGCAAGTGATTACACTAAATCCCGACTCTTCGATAGCGAAGCGTGGCGTTAGCCATTCTCCTGAACTCCTGAACTCCTCGATCTCCTCAATCATGTTTTTGTTGCATCTTGTAACAAGATATTCCCCAATTTTGATAAAACAAGGAAAAGTAGTAAACGAAGGTTATTCATCTCTTCTCAAATTTAGGAGTTTTTCCATGAATATTTCTGATACTCAAGTCTACATTGCTCTGGTTGTGGCTTTAATTCCAGGTATTCTCGCTTGGCGTTTAGTTACAGAACTCTACAACTCCTAGATTTCTCACTCTCCCCTAACTCCTTTTAAGGGGACTGTCATCTAATGAGGAGACTCCCGCCACACCTAAACGGTGGGCGGTGAGATAAATTACTGTCTCTAAATTACCTATCTCCCATCCCCCCATTCTCAATTCTCAATTTTCTGCGTATACAAGGTATATTATTTTATTACAAGATACTTGTGGAAATTGGCCAAAAATGGAGTAATATGGCAGCTAAATCAAGTATCAATTAGCAATTGTTATTATTTAACATTGTCTCCCTTCAATTAGCAGGGCTAGTCTTAGCATCATGAACGCCTTTCAACCATCACAACCAACTTTACAGCCTGAAAAGCAACGTCGGTCTGTCCCTAGACCAAAAAAGCACCTTCGTCAACGTTCTTATCGGATTTTGGCTATAGAAACATCTGCCAAAATTACAGTTAACTTAATTATTATTTCAGCGGCTTTATCAGCTTTATCACAACTTTTACCATATCATTGGTTACAACAAGATAAGTTGCGAGAAATCCGCACAGAGGTTAAGTTAATGGAAGGACGTGTGAGTAATCTCAAATCAGAATTTAGTCGCAATTTTGATCCTACTCAGGCTAATACCATTAGACAAGAACAATCATATCGTTTTCCACGCGGTCAACGACAGTTAATAATTATTAATCCAGATATTAAAAGTGTTGAAGAATCCGATTCTACACCCTAATATCACATCAAACTCAGTTGATATGATTCGTGATTATAGCTATGTGTAGATAGAAGATCAATTTTTGCTGATACTACTACCAGAATATTTAAGAGATGCACTTAGTTATATAGTTAGAGTCTATTAACAATTTACAGTTACAGGGACACTACCAAAAAAGTTCAATTAACAATCTGTGGTTTTTCCAAAGAGTAAATCTTCTAACCAAGTTTCTAGTTGTAATCGTAGCCGATAACTGGAAATATCTTGTTGAGAGGAAGAGGTTATGAGTTCTAGAGAACGATTATAATTGGCGATCGCCACATTCCAATCACCCCAGAGATGATAAGTTCTACCCAGTTCAGCCCAAATATTAGCTTCTAGTTTACCAAATAAGAGAGCAATTTCCAAATTATCAACCGCCGCTGCATATTTACCTAAATCTCGTAATGTGATCCCTCTATTAATCCAAGCTCTCACATAATGGGGATGCAAGTCTAAAGCCTGATCATAATCGTTAAGTGCTGCTAATAAATCTCCACAAGCTGCATAGCAATTAGCACGATTATTATAAATTGTAGCTAAATTAGGATTTATCTGTATGGCTGTGTTATAGTCTTGTAGAGCTTTTTGGTGGTCGCCGCTTTGAAAAAAAATTAATCCTCGGTTATTATAATCTATAGCATTTTGAGGGTGGTTATTAATGAGTTGATTTAATAGGGCGATCGCCTCGGTATAATCTCCTTCACTGGCTAATCTTAAAGCACAGGATCTTAAAAAGTTTTCATCTAATTCTATTGAAGATTCACTTTTAGATTTTTCCCTTGTATTTGCATACTGCGTAATTTTATAATTACCTTTGTATAGTGGATTTTTTGATGGATGAGAACCTAAAAAGCAGTGATAGTCCATATATTCTTACCTACAATTGTTACTCTGTGAAATTAGGTGATATTTTTTTCAGTAATAGTTGTTTAACCAAAGTTATGGTTTGGTTACACTTTCAGTTAATCTGGGCTTATGTACCTTAATTTGAACTACTGAAACAATTAAGCTGTAAGCCTAACAATATATACTTCACTCTTGGGTTAGATTCCTGAAAAAAAACCATCAATCTTACCAAATATCTACGTAATTACGGCAAATCTCAATAAGTTATGTAACAGTTAGCCATTAGTGGTTGACAGTGAAGTGATAAAAGTTTTTCCTAATTAGCAAATACTCATCAAAACTCAGCCCAGACTATACCAAACTATAAAATCTATAAAATTTGAGTAAAATTGCCAATGACAACAACAATTTCCTATCCCAACGCTTCAGACTTAACAGCCGATGATTACATTGTCATCGGGTTAGCTACGTGTTTTTATAAAGAAGATGGAGAAGTACATCAAATAGAGGTGATCGAACCTATACCTTCTGCGGCTTTAGAAGCGATTTTCAAGGGTATTCCTACATCCTATAAATTAGTATGTGCTACAACTTTGGGATCAGTGATCAATGGTGAGGAGCTATTATTACCGGCTGGTTTTCCCAATTCAGCACAGTTTGGGGATGATTTCTTATTACGGATATTTTCTGCTGCCCGTACCTATAAACGCCGAGAATCAGCACAGACATTGATCCCAGTGGGTACAACTAAAACAGATTTGAATTATTCTACAGAAAGAAAACGGATATTAAATGCTTCTAGAGTTGTCAGTAAGGAAGATAACGTTAAACAACACTCTCACACTCACAAGGTTCTGTAGTTGATGGGGTGTAGGGTGTAGGGGTTAATTAACAGTAAGCCAAAAGCTAACGATTACTAACAATTGCTTACTTATGCTCCCAGTTAAAGTCATCGGCTCTTGTTATGTGTGCTTCTTTGG
>RDXV01000269.1 GCA_004292695.1 Nostocales cyanobacterium
ACTCCGTACACCTAAATCTTATAAAACCCCTTTGCCTCTTGCCTTTTGCCTCTTGCCTGCCTACACAGATATGTTCAGGAATCAAACCGGATTCCTATAGATAACTGATAAATATTAAGTAAAGCTAAAACACCCAGAATTTATCTGTGGCATAAATTTAACATTATGGAGAATACCACAAAAAAATTTCAAATCTAAGGATGTATTTGACTTAAAATAAATCGTAATCTATCATAATCATCTTTGAGTAAAACACTTAAATGTCTTCCAGCTTTAATTAACCATTCTCTATCAGCTTGACGTAACTGATAAACCTCACGAATAGCAGAAGCAGCTAAAGATTCTACAGGCGCACCATTGATTGATAACAAAGTTCTTAAAAAATCCAGTTTGTCAGTAAACTTAACAATTGCTTCTGGTTGACAGCGGTATACTGCTTGGTGAATTTGGGGTGGACGTGGTGGCAAGTATTGATAGATATTTTCGTAATAACTACTACCTGTAAAAGGTTGTTCAAAACCAATAATTGCTGCTCTAAACTCAGTTTTAAGCATAGCAAATATTTGAGGTTGTTCTTCCCGCAAAGTTTGTAGTGATAAACCCAAAGCTCTAGCCCGATGTACAGAATCTATCGGTGTTGTTGTGGCATGATGTACCACAGCATAGATAATATTGCCAGATTCATCATCTGTAGCACAAACCCAGCTACCAAAAGCAGGCATAGATGGAAAACTCAAATCTTCCGGTTCTAGACACTGTGCCAAAAATTCAGTAGTTGCGGTTTCTATCACCTCCCCAATATGGAGAGGATGGCGATCGCCTGTAGCAAACTGTGGTAGAGGTAAACGCATATTGTTCAGTTATCAGTTATCAGTTATCAGTTATCAGTGAAATAAGGGAACAGGGAACAGAGAAGAGGTGACAGTAAGTAGTTATATTCTGAATTGTTGATGACTAACAACCAATGACTAATGACTAATAACTAATAAATAACTAATGACTAATAACTAATGACTAATTGACTATTTTCCTTTTTTTGTAGCTGTAGTATCCACAGGTTCTAACTCTGACAAACGGAAGGTAATAATTTTATCCCAGTTACCACCTTCAAAAATTACAGCAACTTTACCATCAGTCACCCGTTGTACAAGCCCTTCATAGCGATAATAAGTATCTGCGGGATTTTTGACGCGAACGGTAGCTCCAGGGAGAATCATGTTTTTACCCTTAATTCATTCTTTGTTACTAGCTTAATATTATTTTATCTTTGATAGTCATTCAAAAACAAACTAGGCAAATGGGGGGTAAGAGATTTTTACCAGTGCCATAACATAAGTTTAATAATGGGATTGACGCTGGCGAAAATTAGCAACAGATTCAACAATACCCAAACTAATAAAATTAGTGAGCATAGCAGAACGTCCATAACTCATCCAAGGTAAAGGAATTCCCGCAACAGGGGCTAAACCCACAGTCATACCCACGTTAACAAGGAGTTGAAAAATAATCATGGATAAAACACCAATAGCCAATAAAGATCCAAAATTATCCTTAGAGGTTTGAGCTATGCGTAATATCCGAAAACAAATTAAGCAAAAAGCAGACAGCAACAAAAAACAGCCCACAAAACCTAACTCTTCACCAACCGCCGAAAAAATAAAATCTGTGTGTTGCTCAGGGACAAAATTTAACTGCGTCATTGGACCCTTAAACAAACCCCAGCCCCAAACTTCCCCAGCGCCGATAGCAATACGAGACTGAATCAAGTGATAACCAGCACCAAGGGGATCATGTTCAGGATTCATAAACACACTGAGTCTATTCTTTTGATATTCCCGTAAAACATGATTCCAGATAAAAATTCCTAATTCACCACCGAAAATATTGGCAAAGAAAGCTCCCCAGGCACTGATATTAAATTTACGCCAAGGTAGAGTTCGCCAACCAACAACACCCATAGCACCTGCCCATAATAAACCCAAAGGACTAAAAGTTAGTTCTTTGAGTAACACAATTGGTTGAGATAAAGGCCAGGGTATACTGAACAAAATAGCTGATATTATCGGTGAAATCATCAAAATCAACCAGCCAGGATTAGCATTTGCCCAATACAGCATTCCTAAAACTATAGCACCGAATACCAGTGAAGTAGCTAAGTCAGGTTGTATAAATACTAACCCCCAAGGAACAGCAGTAATAGCCAAAGCCCGGAATACATTTTCTAAGCTAGAAGCTGTACGCCTGTGTAAAAGAGCAGCCAAAGTAATGATCATGCCAACTTTAGCAAATTCTGAAGGCTGGACATTAAAACCGCCAATAGAGATCCAACGCTGCGCCCCGTTAACATTTCTACCTACAAAAATCACCAATAACAAGCTAAAGTTAGTTAAACCATAGGTGATCCAGTGCCATTGAATCATATTTTCGTAGCGGATACGGGCTAAAAATAGAGAAATAATTAGACCAATACCAGCCGCTAACCAATGCCACCACCAGTCGGTAACGGGTTTTCTGAATTCTGTACTGAGAATCATCAGTCCACCAAAAAAACTCACAGCTACAGGTAAAAAGAATAATAACCAATCTACTTGTTGCCAAGGCTTGAGCCAATATTGCCAGCGAATTTTCGGGAGCGAACGTTTTAACAACATTGTGTAAAAATAACCTTAATTTTTGTCAGAGGGAACAGGGAACAGGGAACAGGGAACAGGGAACAGGGAACAGGGAACAGGGAACAGTTAAAATTGATAACTGATAACTGATAACTGATAACTGATAACTGAATTTACGTTAAAGCAGCAACTGATACCTTAGCTGCGATAGATTGGGCGATCGCCTTTAATGCTTTAGCGGAAGCTGAATCTGGATCAGCAACTACAATGGGTATACCATTATCACCACCAACTCTAGTAGAAATTTCCAAAGGTACACAACCCAAAAGAGGAACTTCTAATTCTGCGGCTGTTTTTGAACCACCACCAGAGCCAAAAATGTCATATTGTTTATCCGGCTGATCTGGGGGAATAAAATAACTCATGTTTTCTACAATCCCCAATACTGTTACATTCATCTGCTCAAACATCCGCAAACCCTTACGAGAATCCAGTAGTGCTACATTTTGTGGTGTAGTAACGATTACTGCCCCTGCCATTGGTACAGCTTGGGTTAAAGTTAACTGAGCATCTCCAGTACCTGGGGGCATATCTACAATTAAATAATCGAGTTCTCCCCATTCCACTTGATACAAAAACTGACGAATTACACCATTGAGCATGGGACCGCGCCAAATTACTGGCTGATCACGATCAATCAAAAAGCCCATTGATACTAATTTAACACCATGATTAAATGCAGGTTCGAGAATTTCCCCGGTTTCTGTGGAACGAACCGAAATCTCTACATCGCTTAAACCCAACATGGTGGGATCATTAGGTCCATAGATATCCGCATCAAGTAAACCGACTTTCGCCCCGGTTTGTGCTAATGCCACAGCAACATTTACCGCTACTGTACTTTTACCAACACCACCTTTACCGCTGGAAACAGCAATGATATTTTTGACACCATTAACTCCTGTACGGTCGGGTAAACTTTTTTGCTGGGGAGTTTCCGCTGTCACTTCCACACTGATATCTGTAACACCGGGCAGTTTCTGAACTGCTTTTTTACAATCTTCAACAATAAATTCCCGTAAAGGACAGGCGGGAGTTGTCAAAACCAAGGTAAAGCTAACTTTGCCACCATCAATTTTGACGTTACGAATCATGTTCAGTTCTACCAGACTTTTACGAAGTTCTGGATCTTCCACTGGTCGCAAAACTTCTAGAACTGACTGAGAATTGAGGACATCATACATGGTTTATACCGTTGCCGCCTTAATGTAGCTTAATAAATTTTTATTTTCACCTACTTGCATCTTAACTTTGATGGGTCATTAGTCATTAGTCATTAGTCATTAGTCATTGGGCATTGGGCATTGGGCATTGGGCATTGGGCATAGTGG
>RDXV01000013.1 GCA_004292695.1 Nostocales cyanobacterium
CGCCTTGGTTAGCTTTCATCCCTTGCCTAAAGTACGTATAAGTTTTTCCGCCACGCTCCAAAACTTAACCTCAAGGGTTTTCATCTGTTTTCTTATAAGGTCAGGTTTGAGTTACTGCAAGCCTAATTTCCTGGCACTATGTTTATGTTTGCACCATCTCAAAATCAAAACACTCTTTAACCCACTTATCTAACTCATAAAAATACTTTTGTACATAATATCAAGCTAAATATGAATACAAGTCCAATAATTAGTACGGTAAACACTCAGTACAATTAATTATTTTTTTATATTTATCTACCTAATTATACATAAGTAAAATTAAGTATCTCCTGATTTTACACGTAAGTATATATGACTATATATAGTTTTGCCGATGAATTAGTGATGAATCTATAACCTTTAATTTGGTTAATTTACATACATTAATAAAATGTTAAGAAAATTAATTAAAACTATAGCTATTCAGAAAAGATTACAGAAGAAACGATACTTTGATCTGTTACCCTTGAAAATCCGAATTTGTACGGATATCGTCATTCTAAATAAAAAGTAAAATAGATTATCAGTACATTTTGCGTCTAAATACTTAAATTTTAACGCTTGCTAGTCCCACAAAATCCACCAACACAAAAAACCTGAATAGGGTGTAAAGTATTAAATGAATCATCTACTCAATCATCTTTAGAGATAATCTTAATCAAAACTAAACACAACTCAGTGTTACAGTTCAGTAAACAATAGTATAAGAAAGTAAGGGTGCTATTTATACTGTCTGTATCCAAGAAACATATTCTTGTCAAAAAACACAACCCATAATTTCTATGTGGCTACCATTAGATTCTCCAGAGGCTAACTTATTGATAGTAAGGAATAAAGTATGACCAACTCTGAACTCATAGAATCCCAAAATTTATTAAATGAGTTTAAAACCTGTACTCAATTTCAATACAACGGCAAACTCAGCGTCAAAAATAGTAAAGGACTGCAATGGGGTTTTTACTATCGCTTAGGGCGGATAGTTTGGGCTACAGGTGGAAAACATCCTTTCCGACGCTGGCGCAGACAAATGGCACAGCATTGTCCAGACATTGACCTTGAAAAAGTTCGCTGTCGTGCTGAAGATTTTGCTATTGATTATTGGGACTATAATCTTTTAGATATTCTTTATAAAAGACAAAAAATTCAGCGAGAACAAATACAAGCAATTGTCGAAAGTACCATTGCAGAAATATTTTTTGACTTAGCACAGGAGGTAGACTTTTCTTCTGCAACTTATAATCTTAACCAAGATGTAATCTTGGATATGCCTATGAGCTTCACAAGTGCAGATATGTCTATTAAACAAATGCAAGACTCATGGTCTTTGTGGTCACAGGTGGGTTTGGCTAATATTTCCCCCAATTCATCGCCCATCTTACGTAGGCCAGAACATCTGCAAAAACTGGTTAGCCCCTCTGTGTATAAAAATTTTGCTAATCTAATCAATGGCAAATATACCCTCCGAGAACTAGCTTTCAAAATGAAACAGGATGTCATGCCTGTTACTCGTTCCTTACTTCCTTACATTCTCAAAGGCATTATTGAGCTAGTAGAAGTACCCGATTTACCACTACAAGTTACTGAAACTAATAACAATAATTCTAGACAAGCAAGAAACCAGCAAAACCGTGTTGCACCATTAATAGCTTGTGTAGATGATAGTCCTTTAGTTTGCAAAATGTTGGAGGATATTGTTACTTCTCACGGCTTGAGGTTTACCAAAATACAAGATGCTATTCAGGCTTTACCTGTACTAATTCAAGAAAAGCCAGATTTGATTTTTTTGGATTTAATTATGCCCGTAGCCAGTGGCTATGAAATCTGTACTCAACTACGTCGTATACCTGCTTTTGCTAATACCCCAGTCATTATCTTAACGGGTAATGATGGTCTTTTGGATCGTGTCCGCGCCAAAGTAGTCGGATCTACAGATTTTATTTCCAAACCAATAGTTGCTGAACGAGTCATGGGTGTTATCCGTAAATACTTGGCTGTGCAAAATAACTCAGTAGTTAAACATACAAATGAGCCATCAACAGCCCATTAAATTCATCTCTTCGGGAAATAGCAATCATGAGTGATAAATAAAACATTGTTTTAATACGCACTTAAACTAAAATAGCTTCCTAAAGTGAATTTATTTTTTTAGGAAGTTTTGAATACAACCTTGATTCAACTGAGTCATGTAAACTTATGTTGATTACGTATTTTTTTGGATGAAAATATCTATACAATGACTAGAGGTGTAACAACAATAAATATTGTTGCTATGTTAATTGATCTGACTACATATCAAAGATTTTTGTGTAACATTTGAAAAATATTTTCATAGGTAGTTCCCATGAGTACAGTTTTAGTAGTTGAAGACGGCTTGACTGATATGGAAATTATCAGTCGTTACCTACAGCAAGCAGGTTATTCTGTAATTTCTGCTACGAGTAGTGAAGAAGCACAGGAGAAAATAGTTAACAATAAACCTGACGTAATTTTACTAGACGTAATTTTGCCAGGGAAAAGCGGCTATGAAATTTGTAGAGAATTACAAAACAATCCCAACACCAGCCAAATACCAGTAGTTTTTTGTTCTACCAAAAATACAGACGTAGACAAAATGTGGGGGAATATGCTAGGTGCAAAAGCTTATTTATCAAAACCTGTACAAAAAGAAGAATTAGAAGAAACTTTGAAAAAACTGATAAATAACAGATAAAAAATAAAATTCATTTTTGTTAATCATCAGTAGTCACTAATTATCACTATTTATGATGATATTTCTCCAAAAATAGTGACTACCTAGTTCTCTAAAATTTCTAAAATTAATTCATCGAAAAACAAGGGAAATTAACGTTGGAAACTAAACAAAAATTTTTAAGTTTTAACTTGGGAGTGGGTGATCAAGGTGTAATCTCTCTAGAGCATATCATAGAAGTATTACAAGTTTCCTTATCAGAAATCTGCGTAGTTCCACAGATGCCCAATTGTGTCTTAGGAATTTATAGTTGGCGTGGGGAAATGCTGTGGTTAGTGGATTTAGAAGAAATGCTAGGTTATCCACCAGTGTTACAGAGTACAAACTTAATTACCAAAATGATGGTAATTGTGCTAGAAAATGAGGGTAAACACTTAGGCTTAATGGTGCGCCAACTTACAGATATCGAATTGTTAGATCAACAACAAATGAAAAAACCATCACAGGATGTTTTTTACCCAGCTATGACACCTTTTTTACAAGGATATGTGACAAATGGTGCAGAGCAGATGGTTTTCTTCTTAAATGCAGTAGCGATTATTAAATCACCAATGTGGGAACATCATAACTAAATCATAACTAAATAATTTTCCGGAGAATAACTACTAAAACAGATAATTTAGGGAAATAACATCTTAATCCATAGTGTGCGTGGGAAATTTGAATTTATTAGTAACTGCAAAAGTTTTGAGGTAAAAAGCTATGACAACCGTATATCAAAGTAATGAAGATAGAGGAAATATATTTGCTGATCCTGAAAAATCAGATAAATCAAATGGTAGCTTTATAGAAGCTCGGAAGGAAGGCTATACATCAAATACAGTTGCCCAAGAATTTAAAATTTGGAGACAGCGATTTCAATATATTACATCACAAATTCGACAGGCTAATGATTTAGATACCACCCTGAAAAACGCAGTCACACAAATTAGGGATAAATTAAATGGCGATCGCGTCTTAATCTATAACTTCCAAAATACAGAAAATGGTACAGTTGTAGCAGAATCCAGAAGTACAGGTTGGACACCATCACTAGGTGAAAATCTGCCCGCCATTTTATTTGGATTATATACAGATCAAGACTATGTAGAACCAGTAGTCATAGATGACATTAACAAAATTCAAGTCACCCCTTATCAAAAACAACTACTAGATAAGTACCAAGTCAGAGCCAGTTTAACAGTGCCTATCGTCGTAGATAATCAAACATGGGGATTATTAATTATTCACAATTGTCAATCAGAGAGACAATGGCAAGAAGCAGAGATTACCTTACTTTCTCAAATTAGTACAGAAATCACCTATAGATTACAGAGTTTTGAATTACAAAAAGAGCTACAACAGTCCACATTAGCAAAACAATCAGTAGCGAAAATCGTTAGTAAAATTCTACAGCAACCCAACGTAGACACAATCTTTAAAACCACCACCCAAGAAGTCAGACAACTACTCAAATGCGATCGCGTAGGTGTGTATCGCTTTAACCCTGATTGGAGTGGGCAATTTGTCTCCGAATCAGTAGGTAATAACTGGACAAAAGTAGTTACTCCAGACTTCAAAATGGTATGGGAAGATACCCACCTACAAGAAACTAAAGGTGGAAGATATGCCAATGGAGAAACCTTTGTAGTTCATGACACCTATAAAATTGGTTTAGCTCAGTGTCATATAGACATCCTAGAACAGATAGAAGCCAAAGCATACATAATTGCGCCTATTTTTTCTGGGGAAAAACTCTGGGGATTACTGGCAGCATATCAAAACACCAGCACCAGACAATGGCAAGATTGGGAAGTCAGCTTTTTAACTCAAATAGGATTGCAATTTGGGGTAGCAGTTTCCCAGGGAGAATATCTAGAAAAAGTCAGAAAACAATCTGAACAACTAGCACAAATAGCCCAACAAGAAAAAGCCCTCACCACCATAGTTAACAGAATTCGTCGTTCTTCAGACTTAGAAGAAATCTTCAGAACCACCACCCAAGAAGCACGTCAGGCGCTCAAATGTGATCGGGTGGCAATTTATCGCTTTAATGAAGATTGGAGTGGGAACTTCATCGCCGAATCAGTAAGTACAGGATGGGTAAAACTGGTAGGAGTAGATGTTAATACTTTAGTAGAAGATACATATTTCCAAGAAACCAAAGGAGCGAGATTTGCCAAAGGTGAAAACCTGTGGGTAAATGACATCTACCAAGAAAACATTACCCCTTGTTACCTAGAACTATTAGAATCCTTCCAAGCTAAAGCCTATGTTAATGTCCCCATCTTCTTTAAAGATAAATTATGGGGATTATTAGCAGCTTATCAAAACTCTGCACCCCGTGAATGGCAAACCTCAGAAGTTAACTTCCTGAGTCAAATAGCCCTACAATTTAACCTAGCCAAATCACAAATAGACTATCTGAGCGAATTAGAACAGATAGCAGAACAGGAAAAGACAATTAACAGAGTTGTTAGCTTAATTCGTCAAGCTAAGAATGTGGAAGAAATCTTTGTTACCACCACCCACGAAGTCCGGCAAGCTATCAAATGCGATCGCGTCGCAGTTTATCAATTTAAACCAGATTGGGGTGGTGAATTTGTGGCCGAATCCGTAGGTACAGGGTGGACAAAATTAGTCGGACCGGGTATTAAAACCGTCTTAGACGACACCTACCTACAGGATACAAAAGGGGGAAGATATGCCAAAGGGGAAACCTTCGTAGTCAACGACACCTATAAAATTGGTTTAGCACCTTGTCACATAGCCATCTTAGAACAATTTGAAGCTAAAGCTTATGTGATTGTCCCCATATTTTTTGGAGACATCCTCTGGGGATTATTGGCAGCATATCAAAACACCGGATCTCGTGAGTGGAAAGAATCAGAAATCAGCTTTTTGCAACAAATAGCCTTGCAATTTGGACTAGCTAAATCACAGTTAGATTACGTAGACAAGGTAAAATTACAAACTCAAGAGATCAGACAGATTGCAGAGCAGGAAAAAATCCTCAACAAAATAGTCAACCGTATCCGTCAATCCCTTGATCTGGAAGACATCTTCAAAACAGCCACCCAAGAAATACGTCAGGCCTTACGATGCGATCGCGTCGCTATTTATCAATTTCATTCTGATTGGAGTGGGCAGTTTATAGCTGAATCCGTAGGTAGTGGTTGGATCAAAGTAGCAACACCGGAATTTAAGATGGTGTGGGAAGATACCCACCTGCAAGAAACCCAAGGTGGTAGATACGCCAAAGGTGAAAACTTCGTTGTTAACGACATCTACCAAGCTGGCCATAGCCAATGTCATATAGAGATATTAGAACAGGTAGAAGCCAAAGCCTACATGATCGTCCCTGTATTGTATGGTGAAAAACTGTGGGGATTATTTGCGGCTTATCAAAACACAAGTACAAGGGAATGGCAACCCAGAGAGATCAACTTCCTAGAACAGATTGGACTGCAAATCAGTTTAGCAAAAGCCCAAATTGACTATATCGAACAAATACAAGCCCAATCGGAAGAACTCGCGCAAATTGCCGAACAGGAAAAAACCTTTACCAAGATAGTCAGCAGAATTCGTCAATCTAACGATGTAGAAGAAATATTTGCTACTACCACCCAAGAACTGAGAAAAATCCTCAAATGCGATCGCACCGTAGTTTATCAATTTACATCAGATTGGGGTGGTCAATTTGTAGCTGAATCCGTCGCCAGTGGTTGGGTAAAACTGGTGGGACCAGGATTTAAAACCACCCTTAATGATCCTTGTTTACAGAATGCTAAAGGTGGACGTTATGAAAAAGGTGATACCTTAGTAGTTCAAGACATCTATAAATCTACTCTTGATCCTTGCTACATAGAAATCATCGAAAAATACGAAGCTAGGGGTTATATCATTGCCCCCATTCTCATCGGTGAGCAACTTTGGGGATTATTAGCCGCCTATCAAAACAGCGCACCCCGCGAATGGGAAGAACCAGAAATTAACCTCTTATCCAGATTAGGAGATCAATTAGGACTAGCTTTACAACAGGCAGAATACCTCAAACAACTAGAAAATCAATCCTCCAAACTTTCCCAAGCAGCGGAACGGGAAAAAGCCGCCAAAGAGCTACTACAAAAACGCTCCATTGAACTACTCAGAGCCATTAGCCCCGCCTTGGGTGGTGATTTAACAGTCCGCGCCCCCATCACTGAAGATGAACTAGGAACAATTGCCGATGCTTATAACGGTACTCTCCAAGCTCTGCAACAAATAGTTATCCAAGTTCAAACATCTTCCCAACAAGTAGCTAAAACTTCTGTAGATAGCAGTTCATCCTTAGTAGGTTTAACAAACCTTGCCAAAAACCAATCTGACGAAATTTCTAAAGCCTTAGAAGATATTCAAAAGATGGTAAATTCTACCCAAGCGGTAGTATCTAATGCCCAACTGGTACAGGTGGCAGTGCAACAGGCTAACAAAACTGTAGACGCTGGTGATATCGCCATGAACGAAACAGTAAACGCTATCCAAGCCATCCGAGAAACCGTTGCCCAAACCAGTAAGAAAATTAAACGTTTGAGTGAGTCATCACAGAAGATTTCTAAAGTGGTGAACTTAATTAGTAACTTTGCTACCCAAACCAACGTATTAGCTTTAAATGCGGCCATAGAAGCTACCCGTGCCGGTGAATATGGTAAAGGTTTTGCGGTAGTAGCCGATGAAGTCCGTTCCTTATCCCGTCAGTCAGCAGCAGCGACTACGGAAATTGAAAAATTAGTGCAAGAGATTCAAACTGAAACTGGGGAAGTTGCCCTAGCAATGGAAACAGGTATTCAGCAGGTAGTGGAGGGAACAAACTTAGTTAGTGAAACTAGACAAAACTTAAACGCTATCGTTGCTGCTACGGAAGAAATTAGTCAATTGATTGAGGGTATTACTGCCGCCACTCAAAAACAAATGGATCAATCAGTTACTGTGACTACATCTATGAATGATGTAGCTGCTATTGCTAACAAAACCTTTGGTGAATCTCAAGAAATTGCTCAAGTCTTCCAAACTTTATCAGCAATGGCACAGGATCTACTCACAACTGCTAGTAAGTTCAAAGTCAAATAAATTAGGTAATAGGTAATGGGTAATAGGTAATTGATTGAAATATCCCTATTCCCTATTCCCTATTCCCTGTTCCCTCTCTTTATAAAATTTATTTTGCAAAACTACCTATGATTACAGATACTGAAATTCGAGAACAAGGCTATGCTTATTTTTTAGCCGAAGCACCGGAATTATTACAAGCTATTGAACAAGATTTATTTGGTTTTTTAGAAGATCACAGTAGCAATAAAGTTCATAACTTAATGCGAGCAACTCACACCATTAAAGGGGGAGCGGCTACTGTTGGGTTAGATACAATTAAAATGATTGCCCATTCCTTGGAGGATATATTTAAGGCTTTATATGCTCCTGATGTTACTGTAGATTCAGAGTTACAAACATTGTTATTAGAAGCCTATGAATGTTTGCAATTATCAGTAACAGCGGAATTAACATCAAATAATATTGATCAAGAGGAAATTATCAGACGTGCTACTACTGCATTTGCACAGCTACAGGCAAAATTAGGTGATGCTTTTGGTGCTGAAGAACATATTCCCACAGCAGAAGAATTAGGATTTGATATTGTTCAATCTATATTTGAAGTGGGTGTTACCCAAAGAATAGAAAGTATTGTTGATGCTATTGATAATTCTCTCAATGATGAGGATTTAAAAGAATTTTTGATTTCCCAAGCTGATGTATTTATTGGCTTATCAGAGTCTTTACATTTACCTGGTTTAAAAGAACTAGCTGATACAATTATTGCTGCATTATTAGCAAATCCCCAAGAAATTCATAAAGTAACACAACTGGCTTTAGCTGATTTACAAGCTGCTCATACAGGAGTTTTAGCTGGCGATCGCACATCCGGGGGTTCACCTTCTCCAGCTTTAAAAGCAATGGTAATAGGCCAGGGAAAACCAATAGAACCTCAAATAGAACCTCAAATAGAACCTCAAACAGAACCTTCCTTAGAAATACTATCAGCAGATAACAAAGAAGTTAATTTTTCTCAGAGTAGCTCTTTAGCAACAACATCTGGAGAACAGTTAGAAATAGTCCATAACACTAATAAATTTGCAAATACATTTTTTAGTCAAACTAGAGAATTTTACCATTTTCTAATTACACCAAGTGAGCAAAATCAAGAGCCATTAAAACCAGCCAATGCTAAATTTTATCTAAAAGTAATTCGTTATATTTTTGGGTGGTTTAATCATTACAGAGAAATACCAGAAGTAAACCTCAATTTGGAGTTATTAGTTTATCCCCCGCGTCCAGAAAAATCAGAGGATTATTTATTAACTTGGCTAGATCAGTTCCTAGATTTTGCTCAAGATCCTGAAGATCGAGAAAACTTGTGTCTTTATCGTCGGGGTGTAGTTTTAATAATTACCTTAGCAGTGGTTGAGTTTGAGTATTCCAGTCATAAAAGTGATGATATTTTAACGATTATTAATAATCTGAAAAAGCAAATTCGCCAACTAGGAAAGAAATATAAAAAACATCCTCCAGTCACAGAGGAAGAGAAAAGATGGTTAGATTATCCTCAACTTCAAGAACTGCTGATAATTAAAGAAATACCAGAACAGGCAAAATCAGAGAATATATCTACCTCTACTGATTATAATTTAGTTGAAGAAATATGGGGAGGAGCAACGATTGCTGAATCAGAGACTGAAGAGCAGAAGACAGACACAGAAGAAATTGATGTAGGGAAAGATATTCAAGCTGAAAATATCAAAGATGATCATTACTTACAAAGTGTGACATCATCTGCTGTCAGCGATCGCGCCTTTACAAGTACATCCAACTCTGGATATGAAGTCATCAATGATGACACAGAAACTAAAACGAGGGAAACTGAAGGAAAAACCCAAAATTCTACACCGAAAAACACTAGACAATCTTCCTTTGTGCGTGTAGATATAGAAGGGCTGCAACGTCTTAATTACTTAGCTGGAGAACTACTAATTTATCATAAACGACGCTCTTTATATGATGAGAAAATCGTGGAATTAATTGATAGATTAAGCACAAAACTAAGTGAACACCAAAGTGTTTTACAACAACTAAGAGATTTAAAATTCCAAGGTAATTACTTGGGTAATAGCTTTGGTTTAGATGTTAAACATCAAGTCTCCTCTGTACAGTTTGATGCTTTAGAAATGGATGTGTATACAGAATTTAATCTGACATTACACGAAGCACTAGAAGAGACTTTACAACTACAAGAAACTGCGGAATCCTTAGACTTATTAATTAAACAATCCCAAGAACTAAGTGAGCAAAAGTATAACTTAACTTTGAGCATTATAGATAACTTATCAGAAGCGAGAATGTTGCCTTTAGGAACAATTTTAAATCGCTTCCCGCAAATGGTGAATCAGTTAGGAAATGTTTATGCTAAAAATGTAGAACTAAAACTAACAGGTACACAGGTTTTAATAGATAAAGCCATAGCCGAAAGACTATATGATCCATTGTTACAATTAGTTCGTAATGCCTTTGATCATGGGATTGAATCCCCGAAAGAGAGGATTAAAACAGGAAAAGTTGAACAAGGTTTAATAGAAATTTGTGCTTATCACCAAGGAAGTCATACCATCATAGAAGTCAAAGATGATGGTAAAGGTATCAATTTAGATAGTATTCGCAAAAGAGCCATTGAACTAAATGTAATTGCCGATGATTATAATGGTCAACATTATTATCATCCTCCCACTGAATCAGAATTAATTGATTTAATGTTTTCCCCAGGATTTTCCACCGCTGCAAAAGTGAGTGAGATTTCTGGTAGAGGTATGGGATTGGATATTGTCCGTAGTCAGTTAGAATCGTTAAATGGGGTAATTTCCGTACAGTCATTACCCAATCAAGGAACAACATTTATACTCAAAATCCCCTTTTCTATGACCACAGATAAACTCATGCTAGTTCAGTCCGGTGGTATTATTTATGCTCTACTATTAGATAGTATTGAAAAAATACTCATTCCCACTGCACAACAAATTAAAGAATTTGAAGGTAAGCAAATTTTATATTGGCATTCCGGCGAAGACGAAATAGTTGTAAATCTGGTGAAGTTGTCCAATTTAATGAATTACAATGGTTCAATTGCCGGGATCAATTATTTACAGAATATTCCCAGAAATGCCGATACAGAAATCATGAAACATCCAGTGTTGTTGCTAAGACGTAACAACGGAATTTTAGGGTTAGAAGTAGACCAAATTATAGGTGAACAGGAATTAGTAATTAGACCGTTAGGAAATGCTATTTTTCCTCCTAAATATATCTATGGTTGTAGTAGTTTAGCTAATGGTAATTTGATTTTAGTGATTGATGGGACGATGTTGATAGATACTCAACAAATGGAGGCGACTCTTGATGTGAGAAATTTACCAAAATCTTCTGTAATTGAAAAACAGGCCTTAGCAGCAGCTGAAGATGTACCATCAACTCCCTTATTGTTAGCATCTCATCCGATTAATAAACAGGAATTGAAACCTATTCCTCCCGTTGCCACGACTGCTAAATTACCTACAGTAGTATTAGTTATAGATGATGCTATTAGTGTGCGTCAAACTTTGGTACTGACTCTACAAAAGTCTGGTTATCAAGTGTATTCAGCCCAAAATGGGATAGAAGCTATTGAACAGTTAGAATTACATCCAGAAATTGAGGTGGTACTTTCTGATTTGGAAATGCCAAAAATGAATGGTTTTCAATTATTAACCCATATTCGTCAACATCAAGATTGGAAAACAAAACCTGTGGCCATTTTAACTTCCCGCAGTGCAGATAAACACCGTCAGTTAGCTAAAGAATTAGGTGCATCAGCTTATTTAACTAAGCCTTATTTAGAACATGAATTATTGGCTACTATTGAAAGTTTAGCTAAGAAAAATAGTAATTCTCAACCGAGTTTAATTACTGCTGGTAAGTAGGGTGTTAATAGTTAACAGTTATCAGTTATCAGTTATCAGTTATCAGTTATCAGTTCAAACTTCTTACTGTCACCTGTCACCTGTCAACTGTCAACTGTCAACTGTCACCTGTCAGGTTTTTGTTTTCCAGTTTGTACTTCACGGACGTGCAATCTGCTGTATAATGTTAAATATTATATAAAATAATACAAAAGTGAAAGTTAGTGTGGGTACTTTACTGACAATAAATAGCTTCATGAATTAAAAATTTTTTATTTTTTGAAAATTTAAGCATATATCAGCAATTCCTGACTAACGCTCTTGACAAAAAATAAACCAGGATGATGCTTTGCCAAGAAAGAAGATTTCTGTCAAGATCATAGTGTGTGGACAAACCAGAAATATAGCTGGTTAAAGTCGTCACCTTGAAAACTAAACTTAATTATGTACTTGAATTCTCCTGTTACTCAATTTGAGGGTTTTTCCTTATCAACAGACGCGAATGGGGAGGAAGTGGAAACAGATAAAGATGTTATTGAACTTTCACCAATTACCCGTTCTTCTTTGTTAACATCTAATGGTGATAGTGGTGGTTATGTAGTTCAACGTGGTAACGCTTTGGCTTTACAAAAGTCTGAAGAACTACAAAAAACTTTGATTAACCATCGTAATGAGCGTCATTTGGTGATTTTACAAGATTTCCCTGATCCGGATGCGCTTTCTAGTGCTTGGGCTTACCAGTTAATTGCCCAAAAATACGATATCAAGTGTGAAATTATTTATGCAGGTACGTTAAGTCATCAAGAAAATATTGCTTTGGTGAAGTTGACTAATTTACCTGCTCAACGCTGTAATATGCAAACTCTGAAAAGTAAGGATTTATTATCTTATCAAGGGTTTGTGTTAATTGATAACCAAGGAACTACATCCCAGTTATTACAAGTTGTAAAAGATGCGGGAATTCCTTTAGTTGTCCTGGTAGATCATCATAGTTTACAAGGGGATTTAAAAGCAGAATTTACTGATATTCGTCCTCATGTACGAGCGACAGCAACAATATTTACCCAGTATTTGCAGGTGGGTTTATTGGCATTTGATAGCAGCATCAGCCAACATATTAAATGTGCAACTGCTTTAATGCACGGTTTAAGATCAGACACTAATCGCTTAATGCAAGCGCAGGAAGAAGATTTTATGGCTGCGGCCTATTTGAGCAAATTTTATGATGTTCAATTGCTGAATGCCATTTTACAAGCAAATCGTTCTAAGCGTGTAATGGATGTGATCGAGCGATCGCTGAAAAACCGTATTGTCCAAAATAACTTTTCTATCGCTGGTGTGGGTTATTTACGGTATGATGACCGAGACGCAATTCCCCAAGCTGCCGATTTCTTAGTCACAGAAGAAAACGTACATACTGCGGTAGTTTATGGTATCGTTCATGATGAAGATGACGAGTTAGAAATTGTTATTGGTTCTCTGAGAACTACAAAACTCACCTTAGATCCTGATGAGTTTATTAAAGAAGCCTTTGGACAAGATAGCACAGGTAGGTTTTTTGGTGGTGGACGTACTGGTGCTGGTGGTTTTGAAATTCCAATGGGTTTTTTATCAGGGAGTAATGAAAATTCAGCCTATGCAAAAATGAAATGGGAAGTTTTTGATGCTCAAATTAAGCAGAAATTATTAAAATTGGTTAATCCTAAAGATCACCCAATTTAACCGCCAATTTTCCATTTCGTTACACTTAAATAGGTAATGGAACTAGCTGTATGTAAACTAGCTTAAAAAATCAATTAATATCAGCGGTTAGAAAGTAAGTGTACTTTGAAAAAGTGAACATAATCATATATATAACCAGGCTGTAAACTTGTTAATTTTGTTTACGCAGCAGAACCATTTTTTCGGCAATTACGGATAGAATATCACCTGGGAGAATGAGTTAATGTTTTAAATTACCAGGTGATTGAATATGAAAAGTTGGCAACGTACATTTTTTATCTGTTTATTTTGTTGTGCTGTGATAATTTTTGGTGGGAAACATCAAGTTCCTG
The DNA here is from genome assembly GCA_004292695.1 of Nostocales cyanobacterium. Lineage (GTDB taxonomy): Bacteria > Cyanobacteriota > Cyanobacteriia > Cyanobacteriales > Nostocaceae > Okeanomitos. The sequence goes on from RDXV01000013.1 coordinate 13,845, forward strand.
CTCAATCGCAAATATCATTAAATGTATATGATTACCTATTGCAATATCAGCCAGAAATTTATCAAGATTTAAGTAAAAAACTAGCAGATGCTATTGAAGATGCTAAACAACCTTTAGATTCTGAAGTAGTTAATAATCTTTGGTTTTTATCTCCTAATAACTCTCAAATTAAATGGCGAGAAAACAATGGTAAGATTGAATATTTAATGTCAACATGGAAATATGTTAAAAACCCTGTAGAAGACTGGCCAACTGGGGCAAAAAAACCAATTACAAATCAAACCTGGTTGACAGCAGTACCACAAGTTAAAGAATTTTGTCAGCAATATCAACCAGAAAATATTGATATACCTGATAATATTGAAGTTTCACTACGGTTACAACAGTATTTAGGATTAGTTTTAAATAAGTATTCTACTAAAACCCATTTTGTGGAAATGTGGGTAAAAGCAGAAGATTTAATCAGACCATGTATTGATCAAGAAGTTAACGATGCTAGTTGTAATCTTTTACCTGTACCTGTACCTGATAGCAGTCCTGTAATTAAGGCAATATATACCAATTCCTATTTTAATGAAAAGAAAGAATATTATCCCTGGTCAGGTTTAGGTTATACCTATGATTGGGGAAATTCTCAAAAACCTCATGTTGGTGCGAGTGAGTTTATTATTAATCCTACAACGGAAAAACCTGTAGAAGTTGAGGTTGTTTCTGTGATACCTACTCAGGAATATTGTCAACAACAATTTAATAGTTAGTAGGTTAATTAATCTCTCAATCATAAAAAACCAAATTACTTGTTTTCATCTTTTCAGCCATTGCTGTTTTAGTTATGTTTTGCTCTGTCATTGCTGCTTGAATCTGCCAAGCAATAACTCTTTTAATAGCTATTAGGTTTATTTCTTCTAATGTTCCTTCTTCTTCTAAAAATTCATCAAGAGAAGAACCAATGTAAGGGTTTTTTGTCATTTTTATGCCTCCATTTTCAGAATTATACTCTACCTTCAACAATAGCTAAACCCCATTCTAATCTATTTAAATATTTGGCATTAATACTAGCAAGTTCTTGATCAATAGGTGATTTGGGAGCATTGGGTTTTCCATAATCTTGAAAATTTGTAGTGATAAAGCAAATATTCTGATGGAAATTTTTATTTCTCAATTGCTTACTGATATCTAAAAAAGCTGCAAATATTTGACAGTCTTTAGCTGAATTTTTACCTCTCTGAGCAGGAGCAGAACATTTATTAATTCTTTTCATTGCTTCTACATAATGAGAATCATCTATTGCTATTTTCTCACATTTATCTAGGAGACTTTTGGAAAGATTTCCCAGGTGTTCAGGGAGATTTAGAGTTTGTATTGTTTGTCCAAAATCATGTTTAATATCAAAAATAATATTTGCAGCATTAACCATTTTCTCTCTTGTTAGTTCTGCTTTTTTGATTTCTTCTGTAAGTTCCATTTTGACAGGTTCTATATTTTCTTTCCATTCTGTATAGACAATTTCATTTGTCACTAACCATACACTATGATTATTTGCTTGTGCTTTACGAATTAATTCTAACGATGCTGATATCTCATTAGTAGATATCTTATCTCTAAATGGAGAACGGATAATATCTAAAATTATGCAAGTGTCTAAAAATAAAACTGGTGCAGGTGCAGAAATAATAACTTCACTTAGCTCTGTTGAACTAATAAACATTCGTTATTTTCCTTTTGTATAGTTCAACAAAGCATCTGCAAATTCGTATTCTGTAACTAATTTATCTACTGCTTCTTGTGACCATCCTTTTTCAATTAAGGACATACTTAATAAATTAGGATCTAATTTTACGCCTTTGGAATTTACAGATAATATAAAATCAAACCATTTTTTTCTATCTACAGGATGTGAGGTAACGGTAAATTTATTTGCATAAGCAGAAAATTGATTTAATAATGCTGCTGCATCATTACCGATCAGATTTTCAATAAATTCTTGATCGTTTGTTAATTCTGCTGTTACAGAAGTATTTTTAATTGCAGGTTGTAGAATTGTTTCAAAGAAGTTTACTAAAATTTGGTTGTATTCATCAATAGATAATTGACCTTTGGCTGTTGGTACAATATTAGATACAAACCAAGTATTTGCATCTTTCTGGAAAATTATTAAACCCGCAGCTTCTAAACCATCTCCTGTGGTATGTTCAAAACAATAGGCTTTTTCTTCTAAGAGAACTGCGTTTTTTTCGCGTTCGTAAGCTCTTGACCAATTGTTTGTACAATTATCGGTTAAGTGTTTGATTAGTTGTTCAATGTCATAGTTATTGAGGTATATATATAAGTCTCGAAACTTTTTCATAGTGATTGTAATAAGGAACAATTACCAACAATAGAATAGCATATTTTGTGTTGATTTAGCTTTCTCACCCGTCTGGGAATTAATTCCCAGTCTAATAGCCGAAGTCCGTTAAAACGGACTCAAAGATTATTCTAGTCGTCTTTAGACAACTTTTGTTATTAGCCTCAGAATTAATTCTGAGGTAGTATCACTGGGATGATAGATCGCAACTCAAACTGGGAATACTAACAATAGGTGATTTTGTAAAACTCAGTGAAGAGGAAAACTTGTGAAAACTGTAACAACTACTTTTGCACTACCTGATTCAATTGCAGAACCTTTAGCAGTGGGAATGTATGAACGAGTAGGGGGAGTTATTCGTGATACTCAAACCAAACAGGTGGTAGCTTGGTTGCGAGAAATAAATCCAGATTTACCAGTTTTGAATATTCACCCCATTGGAACTGTACTCAATTTAGGATTTTCAGCGTTAAATCTTGCCGTTTCAGTTTCAGGATTTCATCAAGTAAATAAAAGATTGTGTAAAATTGAGAATGAACTAAAAATAATTAAGGAACAGTTATCAAAGGATCATCAAGAGTTAGCTAAAAAAATAGATTTTACATTTTATGCTAATTTTCGTGCTGCTCTCAATCTTGCTCACAATGCTTTTACTATGTTAGATATTGATAATCGCAGAGTCAGTGCCATGCAAGCCATAAATCGCTTTCTTGAAGCTGAAGAATATTACCTTGTTTATGCCGATAAAGACTTAGAAAAACGCGGATGGACTGCGGACGAATATCTTTTAACTTTAGCTTTAGCCTATCTTTCAGAAGTACGTTGTTATCTTAAATTAGAAGAAATACAAACAGCACATCGCCGTATACAAGAAGCAGAAAAATTACTGCGAAATCGGTTTCAAAAATATGTAAACATATTGCTTACTTCTAATCCCGCAGCTTATTTACATCCTGAATTAAAGGAAGATATAGATTTAACAAGACTTACTCATATTTTTCGGTGGTTAAATCCAGAAATAGATGAAAATAATGTTTATCAGCAACAACGTAAAAATTTATTCAAAATTGCCTATAAACCAGATGAGTGGAAAGATTCTTTACCTAAAGCTGTTTGGAAACATATTCAATATAAAGGTTATCCAGGGACTTTTTTAGAATTACCTAAAGTAATGGAAAAAATGGAAATTTTTATAGAAACCCATCAACGTATTAAAGGTTATCGCATAGAAATAGACTCAATGATGAAATTAGGTGTAAGTTTTGTTGAATGGCAAAAGTTAACAGCTTTAGAAGAACGTAAATTATTGGGAGATAAGGAACAGATAAAACCTGTAGAAGAATCTCAATTAATTTATCTTCTTCCTGCTAATTAGTTAAGCATAGATAGTAACTAAAGATTCTAAATATGAGATGATTATAGTCGTCTTTAGACGACTTTCGCTATTAGCCTCAGAATTAATTCTGAGGCGGTTACTAATGCAAAATAGATGCAAAATATCAGTTTAATTTAAGCTGTTTGTCTTGCATCATATTCAACATTTCCCCAACTTTCAGGAAGAAGTTGAACCCAGGAAATAGGAACAGAAACTACATCTAGGGTTTCACCGTCTGCAAAAACTTCTAAAATATATCCTGGTTCTGGTTGAGTTTTGGTAGGATTGAGATGATCCAAAACAACCCCCCTATTACCAGCTTTGACAAGTCTGTTAGGAACATCTTGTTTTAGTTCTACCCACTAAAATAGGGTGGCTGTTTTCATGGTTTTAAGTCTGGAGAGCCATTGATGTATGATAAACTTCTCCTTTATAGGGTTGCCAAATATAACCAGAACTAAACTCTTGGAAACCTGATAATGTTTCTAATCCCTGTGTCAGTTCTGTAGATAAAACTAATCCGGGAATAGATAAATTAGGTAAGTCTTCTATCAATTCACTATAGGTTCTAAATTCATCAACTTCTACGCCAACTAAAGCATAGCGGAATTTAGTATGGGGTAACTTACTAAACAAACTCAAATCGTCGTAGAGCGAAAAACCTAATTCTGTCATTAGATTAGCACTCTCAGGACTATCTATGCCCACGGAACTAATATTATCTGAGCAAACCCGACACCACCAGTTATTTTCTATATCTTGAAAAGTGTCTACGCTAAGTTGAAATTTAGTATTTATTATATACCTTATCCCTGTCCACTGCGTTTCAAAATGAAGAGCTAAAATCTCAGCACTCGTTTTATCACCACATTCTGCTGATAAACTAAATATCCAAGCCATATTTATAGCCTCCTGTAGTTATAATTTTAATCAACTCTTTGCCAATACTTTTGGGTATTTGCTAAGGCTAATTCATATTTTTCTAATAACATTGTAACTCTTGGTAAAATACTAACATGAGTTGGACTGTCCTGAATAGCTTGTAAATCTCCATTGATATTGATATCATCAATTTGCCATAAAGGATATTTTCCAAGTCCACCAAATTTAGCAGGTTTGCGATGTGCTGGTAAACTTTCAATGGACAGGGAAACTGACATTCCTTTTCTATCCTCCCTGATGGCAACATCAACCAATTCTCCGCGAGATTCACGCTCTGACTCTGGTAATAGATAGCCTTGTTTATCCAGATAACCTAAAGGCATTTGTTCAACATTTATATCAATACCTATTCTAACTCCTAATAAGTTCGGATGGCGACCGATTTTGGGTTTACCATTTTCATCCATCATACTTCTATAGTAGAGTTTTACCATTGTTTAATATTACAAGAGTATACTTATGATATTTTTTGCTGTTGTTGACGGTTAGCTAGTGCTTCCCCTAGTAAAATCGCGGCCATTTGGCTTTTGGTTCTTTGTTCTTTTTTGGCAATTTCTTCTAATGCTTGCCATGTTTCGTCAGGAATTATGGCGTTAAGTTTTTTACTCATTGATTGATAAGAGATATATTAGTTATGAACTCACTATATCATCAGATATGATGATGTGATGTTAGAGTTATAGAAATAAAAATTTACACTTAATACTGAAGGTGTGAAGATGTACATTGTTACCATGTCGTCTTTCAATGATCAGTATTTATCAATCCTTTTGACTGACAAAATTAAGAGGTAAAGATCATCAATAAATCCTTACCCCTTAATATTATTAATTAAACCCCCAAACCTAAGCCCCTACAGCCTCCTTAGCTGCATACAAAACCTCAGCCGAAATATCCTTAACTCCCCGTTCACGGGCAAACTTTTCAGTATTTCGCTTCACTTTTCCTCTTACAAAACCAGGAATTTTATTCAATTCTGCTAAACCATCTTTTGTCCAATGTAAATCAGATTCGGCAGAAATTCCTTTAGTAATTACCTCTTTTGTATCGTGTCCACCAAAGATTTCTAACAGGTGATCTTCCATTCCCAAAGTGAAGGAATTGTAGATTAAATCGGTGATTTGATTTGTACCTTCATAACCCATAAATGGTTTATAACCAATGGGGAAATTTTGCACGTGAATAGGTGCTGCAATGACTCCACAGGGAATATCCAAACGTTTACCTACATGACGTTCCATCTGTGTACCAAAAATTGCAGAAGGTTCAACGCGGGCGATCGCATCACCAATATCTCCATGATCTTCTGTAATTAAAACCTCATCGCAATATTCGCTCACCTGTTCTCTAAACCAGTCAGCATCATATTTACAATAAGTACCTGCCCATACTACATGAATTCCCATTTCTCTTGATAAAATTTTAGTAATAGCTGCTGCATGGGTACTATCACCAAAAACCACCGCTTTTTTACCTGTTAAATTCTGACAGTCAATAGAACGGGAAAACCAAGCAGCTTGGGAAACATATAAAGTTTGCTCATTGATAAATTCCTCGTAATCAACATTCGCACCTTGTTGATTAATTACTTGTTGAATTTTGCGGATACATCTAGCAGTTTCCACCACACCCATAGGGGTAATATCTATAAATGGTGTACCAAATTCTTCTTGTAAGTAATTAGCAGTCATCATCCCCAATTCCCGATAAGGAATTAAGTTAAACCATGCTTTTGGTAAATTTTTTAATTCATGAACAGAAGCACCTTCAGGAATGATAGTATTAACTTCAATTCCTAAATTATTCATTAATTTTTTCAGTTCTGTACAATCATGATTATTATGAAAACCCAACGTAGAAATACCAATTATATTTACTGAGGGTTTTTCAGTTTTGGAAGTTGGTAATTCGTCTTTTTTCCGAGCTTTTTCAATGTAATATTTGACAATTTGATGTAAAGTTCTGTCTGCTGCTTGCAGTTCATTCACGCGATAATGATTAACGTCTGCTAACAACACATCACTTTTAGTCTCTATTTGCGCTCTTTCTACAAAGTTTTGTAAATCTTCTTGTAAAATACTCGATGTGCAAGTAGGAGTTAAAACAATTAAATCTGGGTGTTCTTCTGCATCCTTGCGAGTGATATTGTCTACTACCTTTTCTTGAGAACCACGCGCTAAAACATGACGATCTACAATACTAGCTGTAACTGGTGTAAAATCACGTTCCCGCGATAACATCGAACGCATAACATTAAAATAGTCGTCTCCTAAAGGAGCGTGCATAATTGCGTGAACATTTTTAAAGGAACTAGCAACCCGTAAAGTACCAATGTGAGCAGGTCCAGCATACATCCAGTAAGCTAATTTCATTCGGTTTTCTCCTGTGATAGTTTTAATAACTATGAGTTTTCGCCTATTAAATTGGATTGTCGCAAAAGTTTTGACTATCAACAAATAAGGTTTTTTAAGTAAGTGAAGTTATCTTCTAGGTGTTAGCAAATCTTAGCATTACTCAAAGGTAGTCATAGATAGGATTTTGGGGATTAAGGGCTAAATTTTTTTCATAGTTTAAGTAAATAACTCTTAATATTTTGATAAATATTTTGATAAATATTTCTATCAGTTTTTAGAGATATGTAAAGTGTTTTTTTGTTATCATGTAATTATGGTGTAATTATCCAGTAAAAAAATAATGGTAAAAATACCCTTTTCTCCTACTCTTATTTTTCCTTTAAATAATGGTGATAAACTAAATCGTTATGAATTTGAGCGTCGTTATCAGAATACACCTGAAGCTAAAAAAGCTGAATTAATTGAGGGAATTGTTTATATTATGCCTGCTGCTTTGCGTTTTAGAAGTCATGGTCAACCTCATGCTCGCATTTTAACATGGCTTGGTAATTATGAGGTTTTAACTCCTGGTGTAGAATTAGCAATTGAACCTACAGTACGTTTAGACTTCGATAATGAACCTCAACCAGATGCAGTTTTGATTATTACACCAGAAGCAGGTGGACAAACTAGAATTAGTGAAGATGATTATATTGAAGGAGCGCCGGAATTAGTAGTAGAAATTGCCGCTAGTAGTGCAGCTATTGATTTACATGGTAAAAAACAAGCGTATCGTCGTAATGGTGTAAAAGAGTATATTGTTTGGCAAGTTTTAGAGCAAAAATTAACTTGGTTTTATTTAGAAAAAGGTGAGTATTTAGAATTAGTTGCTGATGAAAATGGGATTTTAAAAAGTTGTTTATTTCCAGGTTTATGGTTAGCAGTCAATGATTTGTTAACGGGTAATATGTCTGAGGTTTTGCAGGTTTTACAAGTGGGTTTACAGTCTTTTGAACACGGGGAATTTGTTACTAAATTAGGTAATAGTTAAAGGTTTTAAAAGTTTTTATCATATTCTTTTTGTCTCTGTTTGATGTTTTAAGATACTGACAATAAAATATTTATGAATATGGACCAAGAAATCTCTCTCCATTAAAATGAATTAAATGATCTGGTTGATCAGCAACCCATACTTCCGTTTCCCAAGGATTTGATTAATGATAGTGCTGCTGGTTGTAATTGATAACACCATTTGGGACTATTAATAGGTCGGTTTGGTTGATCTGGATTTTCCACCACTAAACCCATTTGTACAAATTGGTGCATGGTTTGTCTTCTCACTGTTTCCCTTGTATTTGGTGCGTATTGTTTCCCATAGAAATCACGAAACCAATCCATCATTTCTGTAATTCTGCGTTTGGGTGCTGTTGCTTGATCCCAAGCAGTTTCCGGTCGAATGTCTGCTAATGCGAGTAAACATAATGCTGATCTTTCGTTTTGTTGTTCTTTGGGTGCAGCAATTTCTTTCAATATCTTCATTGATTCTTGAATCTTTTTACTAGCTTGAATTGCGTTAATTGTTTCACTCATAATTGATAGATTTTTATGTACAATATCATCTAATTCATCTTGATCAAATTCAGATTCATTAATTTGTTTTCCCAGTTTGATTAAATCATCTTTACTAGGATATTTAATTTTGCGTAAGTCTGTAGCATTAACTTGTGTGTTACCGCTAAAAAGTCGAAAGTATTGATCAAATAAAGTTGAATTGAGAAATGCTGTTAAACCTTTTGCTAAATTGATATTGATTCCTTTTCCTTTTGCATGATAGTAGTTAATATGATTTTCTATACCCAATACTGGGTAATTTATAGGGTAAGATACAGCAGCAATAACACGACGTTTTTCTTCTTTAGCAGAAAATCTTTTAACTAAAACATAACAACCTTGGGGAATTAACCATTTTTGTGTTTCTTGAGTATGAAGAATAGAGATTGATTTTTTAGGATTTTTAGGAGGAAATACAACTTTCCCTGGTTTAATAGATTCTGGGTAAATAAGGGGAACTGTTTGAGCATTCAAATAATTTTTCAAAGCTGATTTTAAACGAAAATCAACAACTGGACCTGTAGAAACTTCTAAACCTAGTTCTTCTAAGGTAGATGAAAATTTATCTATTTGTAATTTTAGGTAATCTGCTAAGGAGTTGGTAATAATATGAATAAAATTCTCAGGATCATCTTTTGCTATAACTTGATGATAGGGAACAATTCTGATCTCGGAAATTTGATCTAGTTGTGCTTCTGAGTTAACGCTGATGTTGATATATTTATCTTTATCTTCTTTTTTAATAGCATGAAATACTATATTTTCTTGAATTACTTCATTTTCTGAAAACACTAAATCACGACTATCAAAAACATGAATTTTTTGCAGTGACATTTTTTGTAAAAAAGCTTGACGAAAGGGTCGAAAATAAGCACCATTACAAAAACTTCTGGGAGTAATTGCCACCATTTCACCATTTTCTGTAAGTTGTAACATGGTCAACCAAACAAATGCACTATATAAATTTACTGTTTCAATTCCTATTTTTGATAATAGCTTTCTCTCAATTGATTGACTGTTGATTTTTTTGTAGGGTGGATTAAGAATTGCATGGGTGAAATTTGCAGAATAATTATTAAAAAGTGGTAAATTATTTACTGCTATACTACTAATAAAATTTTCATGATGTAAAGTATAATCGGCTTTAATTCCTTTTTTTTCTAAAGCCATACAACATTCTATCAGGCATTTTTCCAAAGAAGATATAAATGTTGATTCTATTTCATAAGCTGTGAGATAACAACTTTCTATTTGATCATGATTACTCAATATTTTTTCTACAAATGCAGCAGTTAAAGTACCCACACCGGCACCAGGATCAAGTAAACTAATATGTCCCGATAAATTATTAAATTGTCTTGTCATCAATTTAGCAATTCTAGCAGGGGTGAAAAATTGACCTAATTCACTTCTCTGTTTTATATGCAATTGTGAGGACAAATTTACACCGATAATATCTGTTAAATCTGTGATAGAAGTGATCATTGATAAATTGACATAAAGAAATTAAAGACTAAATTCTAAAGACTAAATCCTAAAGATTAAATTCAATTCTAAGTCGGTGGTATTCCTTCTTCTTCCACTGGACGAATAATAGCGGGTGCTGGTGTGACTTCTGGTTTAAAAATACCTTCTAATGCTTGTTCTAAAGTTTGTGCCATCACAATACGATTTTCATAAGCTACCACAACTCTAACTAAAGTGGGTAAACTATTTTGAGTTGCTTCTAAATAAATTGGTTCAACATACAATAAAGATTGTTGAATGGGAATTATTAACAGATTACCTTGAACTGCTCTTGAACCTTGACGATTCCATAAAGAAATTTGTTGAGAAATTACCGGATCTTGGTTAATTCTAGCTTCAATTTGTTCTGTCCCATAAATCAATCTTTCTTTGGGGAAATTGTACAATAATAATTTACCGTAATTTTCACCATCAGAACGAGCAGCTAACCAAGCTGTTAAGTTATTTCTTTGTTTTGGTGTGTAAGGTAATAATAAAATAAATTCTGCAAATTCAGTATCAGGAAGACTGGTGATTAAATAATAAGGTTCGAGTTGACGGGATTCTGTTCCGTAGATTTCGTTGGGAATTTGCCATTGATCTTCACGATTATAAAATACCTGGGGATTGGTAATATGGTAAATCATTAACCGTTCCGCTTGGATATTAAAAAAGTCTACAGGATAGCGGATGTGACTACGCAAATTTTCCGGCATTTCTGCAAGAGGTTTCAACATTTTTGGAAAAATTTGAGACCAAGCATTAATGATCGGATCTTTGGGTTCTGCAACATAGAAATTAACATTGCCATTGTAAGCATCAATGACAACTTTAACAGAGTTACGAATATAATTTATCCCCTCACTATTTTGTTCAGAATAGGGGTATCTGTCGCTAATTGTGTAAGCATCTACTATCCAATAAAGGTAATTTTTATTATTAGCAAATTTTTCTTGTTTAGGATTTGGGTTTGTATCAGTAGTAACTAAATAAGGTTCACTATCAAATTTTAAAAATGGTGCTATTTCCCTAATTCTTTCATTAATATTCCGTCTAAATAATACCTTTGTTTCTGGTAAAAAATCTCTGGTAAATATCATTCTCCAGTCTTTTAAATACATAGAAAATAACCATCTGCGCCACAGAGATCCTATTCTAATTCCTCCTTTACCATCATAGGTATTATAAACATTATCGCTACCACTGGGATAGTCTAATTCTTTTACTTTTGTCCCAGTCATGACATGAGTATTAGTAATTTCACCGTAATAAATTCGTGGTTCACCAATAGGAATACTTGCTCTAATTTCTGGACTAGAAGTAGTTAATGCACTACCGTTACCACTGATATCTTTAACGAAATATTCCGGTAAACCACCAGGTGCGACTGTATTAACAGGACTCATAGTAAAACCATAACCATGAGTGTAAACAAAGTTGCGGTTTACCCATGTTTTTGCTTGTTCAGGTACAGCATCATAATCTAATTCTCTAGCGGCAATTAATACCTGTCTTTTTTCTGTAGTGCGGTTATTTTTTTGGTTAGGTTCAGTTTTGATAATATAGCGATCAATGTCTGCATCAGGAAAACGATAATAAGGACGAATTTGTTGTAACTGTCTATTAGTTTTTAAGAGAGGTTGTTGATCCCAGAGACGGATATTTTGAATAGTTAAATCATTAGCTTCAATATCTGCTCTAGTTAATTTTCCTGTGGGGTTAAAAGTTCTAGAGTCAATTGCTTGTAAATCAAATGCTTGCCTGGTAAGGTTAATAGTTCTTGTTATATATGGTGTTTCCCTTTGTAATTCGTTGGGTTGAACTATTAAATATTGTACAATTCCCGGAATAATAAAATCACCATTTATAACTAAAAATAAGTAAGCTACTACACTATATAATACCCATTGATGATGAGGTGATTTGGGTTTAAAAAATAAAGTTTGCGATAATAAGTAAAAGGCAATTCCTACAGCTAAAACACATAAAATTGTGTCCGCTGGTAATTGTGCCGTGACATCGGTAAAACTTGCACCAAAATTAACTCCACGTGAAGAATAAACCAGTTCATAACGACTTAGCCAATAACTAAATGCTACTACTAACATTAAGTAGCTACCTAAAGCCAATAAATGACGTTTTTGCTGTGTGGAAAAACCCGGAAAAAACCCTTGACTAAAACTATCTCCTGATAAAAAATAAGTCAAAGCAACAGAAATAATACTATAAACAGATAATCCAATTAACCAAAAAGCTAATAATTCCCAAAGGGGTAGAGAAAATATATAAAAACTAATATCTTGGTTGAATAAAGGTTCTGTGTTAGTAAATTGTTGAGAATTAAAGTATAATAGGATTTTGTCCCAGTTTCTAGCCACAATTAAACCAAAAACAAGACTCAAAACGGTGGCGATCGCCCACAGCAAGAACTCAGTGTATATTAACAAGGCGATCGCCAACAGCGAAGCTATAATTAAATACTCAGTTTGGGAAGTCATTTTAATAATTAAATTCCCAACTATTTCTGGTCTAAATAAAGTTGTAAATGGTGAGCTTACCTGATTAATTTGTCCATTCCAATAACTGATAGCAACCTGTCCATAATGTGTTACCATTAATCCTAATAAAAAACTTAAACCTATGGTTATAGGTAATAACCAAATCAGTTTAATACTTTTACTTTTACTTTCACCTACAATTAATTTTTTTTGCTCATTTTGAGCATATTGAGGACTCAAGAAAACAGCTATTTCTTTACTTAGTCCTGTATTTTCTATTCTTGCCGGTTCATTTTTCAGAGAATGGGGATATTTCCATCGTCTTGCTAATACCAAATTACCTAACAAATAACTAAAACTAACAATCACAACACCCAAGCACAAAATACTTTGAGTGGTAATTCTCACTAAAAAAGATTGTAAATATCCTACTTCTTGAAACCAAAGAGTTTCCGCTCCCAAACGAGAAACAAGATCCAGGATCACCCACAAACCCAAAGGAAGAATAATAAATCTAAAGCACCATTTTAAATACATTTTTCAAAAACAATTAAAATTAATTACTCTCAACTCACTGATAACTGATAACTGATCTTAATTCCAATTACCTATCATTGTGAACGCAGACCAATAATAGGGATGAGATAGATTAATTCTACCTGAATTTATTAACTCTGGTGGTAAAGGAATGGATTTTTCAGCAGACAAGTATAATTGTTGATCTGTTATCTGTACCTCTTTTTTTAACATTGCTAACTGAGCTTGTCTGAGAGATTCTGAGCGCAAACCAATAGTATTTAGCCGATCATAGAATTTAGTCATCAGAGCTAATGAACCTTGATCACTGACGTACCATAAACTTCCTAAAACTGATTTTACACCCGCTTGCACTGATAAACCAGAAAAACCTAATTCTGCTTCATTACTACCAACAGCAGTACGACAAGCACTTAAAACTAACATTTCTACTTTAGGATCTTTTTGCCATCCTAATTCTTGCGAAAGTTGTCTAATTTGATCTACTCGTAGTTTTTGATTCCAAAGTTGAATGTAAGAATTACTTACATTTCCCGGTTTAAAATCTCCATGAGTAGCTAAGTGAAGAATACCAAAATGTTTTTGACGACTTCTAGCTTCTAGATTTTCTAAAGTAGAGTCTTGATCTAATAATATCTGACTTTGATTACTCCAAATTTCTTTACTCACTGTTTGTATTTCTAATGGTACAGATGGTAAAGGATCTTGGCCTTCCGTACTTTGAGATATTCCTAAAGCGAGAATATCAGATTGAATAATAGGAACATAACGAGTATCGGTTAAACTGAAACTAGGTATCAAACCCAAACTATATTTTTCAATTAAAAACTTTTCTCCATCATATAAAGCAGCTATGGGAAGCGTTCTTAAACCGCTATCCATGCAAAATATAACACTATCAATCTTATTTATTTCTAATGCTTTTTCTATAGGTTTAATAATCCATTCATGCAATTTTTGAGAGCTATTAAAGTAGCTATTACTCCGAAAATTAGTCACCTGAGAGCGAAATTCTTGACTAACTGTTTCCAAATCTTTTTTATTAACTGATTCTACAATTTTTCTGACAACTTCGCCAAGTTGATATTGTTTCTCTTGAGCCAAAATCATTTTTGGAGACTTGACATTTTTAGTCTCATTTAGTAAATCTTTTTCCTCTGGTTTAGGTGGCACTAAAATTAAACTGAGTTTATCTTCTAAAGAAGTTACATAAAGAATAGCTGCATTTTTGCCGGTTAATTTTGATAATCTATTAAGTTGATCACCAATTGCGTCATAAGAACTAATTTCACCAAAAAATGGTATTCCTAAATATTGGCTATATTCTACTGCTTGTAGTTCTTCAAACTGTCCTATACCTTCTTGTGGTGTTGAGTCTAAGAAACTGCGATCAAATTCTCGATCATTGATAACGATTCTATCAATTGGATCATCAATGTTAGTATTAGTAAACTCTGGGGTATCTATGTTTGTAATATCTGATTGGTTTCCCGTTTGTGCTTGGACGGAATTCCAGATAAATATAGTCAAAACTACTGATAAAAAAATAGATAAAAATGATTGAAATTTCATTTTTGTTATCCTATAAAATTTTAATCAAACTAAAAAGAAAAACTGTAACCAATTCCCAATATAAAACGTGTACCATCTCCTGCATTACCAGTTATATCACTCAATCCAGGGGTAATTACTAAAGGAAAATTTTTAAATGGTGCAACAGATACACCTACACCTAAATCTTGTCCACTCCATTCTATAATTGCATTAACAGGTTTAGCAACTTTCAAAGCTACACTACCAAAAACACCAAGGGAATCAATTTGATTTTCAATATCTGATTCAGATCGAAATTGTCCACCACCTACCCCAGCAGAAACATATAAACGACTAAATGGTTTTTCTTCACTATCTTGTAAACTAAACATTTTAGTAATTACTCCATAACCAGATTTTCCCCCATCTGTGTTACCAAAGGTAATTAAATTTTTTGCTCCAACAGCTACAGCAAAATCTGCTGGTAATTGACGATGTAATTTAAAGCTAATACCTCCATCTTCAAAGGATGAAATATCTACAACACTAATGTTTATATCTAAACCAACTGAGTTTTTAGCATCACCTACACCAAAACCAAATCCTAAAGCTCCATCTGCTGCATCATTAAAACGAGCGCGAGATTGTACACTAACACCAACGGAAGCTCTACCCCAGGATTTTCCGTAAGCTGAAGGGGTTAACATGGTAATACCTGGAGATGATGGTGGTTTGGCTTTTTTCTTTTCTAAAACCAAAGGTAATTTTTGAGGTTGAAAAGGTTTTTCTTCTGGTGTTTTTGGTTCTGTACGTAAGCTGTTACCACTATTTATCTCTGTTGTATTTATGAGCGGATTATCTTCATTTATTTGACTTAATAATTGCTCAGATATGATCATTTTTTCCTGTTGGATAATCTCAGGATTTAAAAATTCATAAATCTGACTACTATTTGCAGATTGATTACTATTTATCTCTGTTGTATGAATTATTTGATTTTGCCAATGATGGTAAATATCTGTTTGAAGGTTATCTGCTATTAAATACATACAAATAATATTTCTGGTAAAATGTACTGATCTGAACTGGTAATTATTAAGTGATATCTTTATAAACTGGCTGGATATTAATTGTCAAATAATATATACTTATGTATGCAAATTATTTTTATACATTAAAAATTAAGTAAATTATAATCATATCAAATTCCATTACATTGTTTATTTTCGGTAAACATAAATTTACGTAGAAATAAAATCTCAAAATAAAATCTCAAAATAACAACAATCACAACAGATCAACTTTGGGTATTATTCACATATATGAAGTCAATTTACTAACCCTGTATACCTTTCCAGTGTCAAAACCAAGTATAGTATTTATTATCATCCGATACTCTCAAACCTTGTATAGTTATATTTTTACTCAGTAATTATGCTTACCAGTGTTGACCGTCTTTTATTTGTCCGTCGCGTACCTATTTTTAATGAATTGCGAGATGATTTTGTCGTCAGACTCGCTTCGGTGATGAATGAATTATCATATCCATCTAATCATAGTATTTTTAAGCAGGGAGAGGAAGGGCGATCGCTTTATATCATCGTCTCTGGGAGAGTAAAAGTACACATTGGAGATAAAACCTTAGCGGAGGTAGAAAAGGGAAAATACTTTGGAGAAATGGCAGTATTTGATACTCAACCCCGTTCCGCTTCTATTACTACTTTAGAACCTTGTGAATGTTTAGAACTCACTCAAGAACAGCTTTATGATGCTATTGAAGAAACACCAGAAATAGCAGTAAATATTATTCGTGAATTGTCTCGTATTATTCGTCAATTAAATGAAAATATGAATAATTAACGTAAGAATTCAGGAGTCAGGAGTCAGGAGTCAGAAGTAAAAGGGAGCATACCAATTTTGAAAAAATAATCGCAGCAACACTAAAAGATATCTTAAACTTTCTTACCTTTGTGTCCTTTGTGTCCTTTGCGGTTCAATCATATTAGGTCTTTGGAACATTTTTACCGTTAGATGAAAATAAATTTACACATTTGGGATGCTCCCAAGTAAAATCCTTTTATAGTGAAAGTTTCATGATTCATTGATGTCCTAACTACTCTGTCTACGGCTATAAAAAATGGAAGGTAGAACCCTTCCAATAGCATTCCCAGTCAGGAGACTGGGAACGAGAACTGACTATTTACCGTTTTTAATTAAAACCCGTTCGGCAATTTTATCAGGTACTTCTTGCAGGTGATCATATTCCCAATGGAAAGAACCAACACCCAAAGTAAGCGATCGCAATTCTACAATAAAATCGTGCATTTCTGCTTGGGGTAAATATGCACAAACTTTATCCCATCCTTGCCAATCTTGTCTACCTTCATAACCTAAAATTTGTCCCCGTCTACCACTTAAAAGTTGTAAAACTTTAGCGGTAAATTCACTGGGAGTATTCACATCTACCTTTAAAATTGGTTCTAACAAAGTAGGTTGTGCTTGGGTTACTCCAGTTTGCATTGCTAAACGTGCAGCTTGTTTAAATGCTTGTTCTGAACTATCAACATTATGATAAGAACCATTGGTTAACGTGACTGCAACATCAACCATTGGAAAACCTAAAGGTCCATGAGAGAGAAATTCTTTAACTCCCATTTCCACACCAGGAATATATTGTTTAGGAACAACACCACCAACAATAGTTTCATGGAAATTAAAACCTTCACCTCTTGCTAAAGGTTGAATGTCTAAATAAACATCTCCAAATTGTCCATGTCCACCACTTTGATGTTTATATCTACCATGCACAGAGTTAACAGGTTTACGGATGGTTTCTTTATAGGGAATTTGTGGGAGATGAGTAGACATTGGTAAATTATATTTACGTCTGAGTCTATCTAATGCCACTTGCAAATGTATTTCCCCTTGTCCCCATAAAATAATTTCGTGGGTGTCTCCATGTTGTTCCCAAGCTAAGGAAGGATCTTCTTCTAATAACTTGGTAATAGCACTACTGAGTTTTACTTCGTCGTTGCGTTTTTCGGGAGTAATTGCTAAGGCAAAAACAGGTTCTAATTTTTCTGCTTTTGGTAATTGTTGTATTTGGGAAATAGTTGAAATTGTCTCACCGGTTGTAATTGCTTCTAACCGAGAAATAGCAACAATTTCTCCAGCTACAGCTTCGTTAATTTGCTGTTGTTGTTGTCCAACTAAACGATAAATTCCCCCAGCACGAACACCATTTAAAACAATTCCATCTGTTAATGTTCCTTGCCATACTCGCACTAAGGAAATTTTACCACCTTGGGGAGTATAAAAGGTTTTGAGAACTTGAACTAAAGGTGTATCATCAATAGTTTTTAGCCGCCGTTCCATTGTTGTTTCTGGTGCTGGTGCTTCCCTCATTAGTGCTTCTAATAAAGGTCTGATACCATAATCTTGTTCAGCAATACCAAAGAAAACAGGTACTACTAAATCAGCACCTAGTTCTAGTTTTAAATCTTTGAGAATTTCTTCGTGGGGCGGTTCAATATCTTCTAGTAATTCTTCGAGTAAATGATCATCAAAATCTGCTAATGCCTCTAACATTTCGGCTCTAGCTTGATGTTCTTCTGCTTTTAATGCTTCTGGAAATGGAATCGGATCAGCAGCAGCACCAGCATGATATTGATAGGCTTGTTCTGTCACCATATCAATAAATCCTGTTAGTTTTTCCCCTTGCATAATGGGGTATTGATGGGCAACTAAAGGACGACTGGAAACAGCTTTAAGGGCATTTAATGTTTCTAAAACATGAATATTTGCCCTGTCCATTTTATTCACAAATACGATGTGGGGTATTTCCCAATCATCTAAGAATTTGAATAATGGCGCTAGGGTTAAAACTCGATCTTTTATGGGTTCACATACTACAATTGCTGCATCAACTCCCATTAAGGCGTTGTATGTTTCTTGGGCAAATTCTACAGAACCAGGACAATCTATAAATGTGAAGCGTGTATTTTCATATTCTGTAGAAGCTGCGGATATTTCTACACTCATCCGCCGATCTCTGGCTTCGTTGGCACTGTCTCCAACTGTGTTACCGTCTTTAATAGTACCTTTGCGAGAAATCGCTTCGGTAACATATAACAAACTTTCTAATACTGTGGTTTTTCCACTAGAATAGGGTCCAACAATTGCAATATTCCGTGAACCGGATTTTACTTTTTGGCTCATAAACCCTCCTTTACGGTGATTCCCTCAACCGCATTCTTTGTTGTTCAGGAGTAATTAGTAATTAGTAATTATTTTAGCTTTCAGCAGTCAGCTTTCAGTTTTCTATTTTTAACTTTGATGCTAAAAACCTTTTAACTTCTGATTTCTCAACTCCTGATTTATTTATGGTTTTATTATCCATCTTTTCATCTCAGTTCACAAAAATTGTAGTTTATCGTAAGATTTAGTTTAAGAAAGATTAAGCTACGCTAACTTATATAGAGAAGATAAAATAATTATGAATTAATCACGAAATATCCCTATTTTCATGAAACAATTACTAGGCTTATTTATGAATAGATCATTAAACCAATATTCTCTGATCGCAATTGTGACTGTTTTGGTACTGGGTGTTAATATTCACAATATTAAACCAGTATTCTCTATTTCTCTCCCAGGTTTGTTACTGGCTGAAAATCCCCGACAAACGGCTTTAGAGTCTCTTAGTAAAGGGTTACAGGCAATTCAAGGAGGAAAACTAGCTGAGGCGATCGCCGCTTTTCAGCAGGCCGCAAAAATAGACCCTACCTTAGCACCAGCCCATTATAATTTAGGACTAGCACTGCGACAATGGGGACAATTGCAACCAGCAGCAGAGGCATTTTATCAGGCCACACAAACCGATCCCCAATTTGCACCAGCCTTCGCTAATTTAGGAGGGGCATTATTAGAAGGAAATAATTTGCCTTTAGCAATTGCATATTTACAAAAAGCATTAGAATTAGATCCAAAATTAGGTTTTGCCCATTATAATCTGGGATTGGTGAAGGAAATCCAAAAAGATTGGGATGGGGCGATCACCTCATTTCAGCAAGCAATCAAATATAGTCCAAATTCTCCAGAATCAGCTTATCATTTAGGCATATCATATTTACAAAAAAGTCAAGTAGAACAAGCAAAATCAGCATTTAACCAAGCCATTAAAATCAATCCTCAATATGCAGAGGCTCATTATAATATTGGGTTAATTTTATATAATCAGGGAGAATTTGATCAAGCGTTAGACGCATTTAGAAAATCCACCTCTGCCAATGCTAACTACGCTGATGCTTACTATGGAGCAGGATTAGTATTTGTGCAAAATAAACAATATCAAGAAGCAATTAAAGTATTAGAATATGCTAGAAATCTGTATCAAAAGCAAGGTAAAAAACAATGGGTAATTAACACAGATAAATTGTTAACACAAACACAAACTTTAGATCAAAATATCAATAAACCATGAAATAACTAACAACGCTGATGTCAAAAGCAGAATGATTAATTAAGATTAATAAAATGGGAGTTAACTAGGATAAAAATTCATTAGTTAGAGAAATTTGAGAAAGTAAAAATTCATGCAGAAACGCTTAAAAAGTCGGTTTTTATTTTGCGGTCGCTGGTTAGATCGTCATGTAATTGTAAGTAACATGGAGGCGTTTCAAGACCTCATTGTCATTATCCTCTGTGTAGCCCTATTTGCAGTCATGTTAGTTCAATTATGGGGGATATTCGTTGCCATTACTAATTCTCTAGACTACAAAGAATTGACATCAAAAATAATATTTGTATTAATTCTAGTAGAGTTATTTAGACTACTTGTAGTTTATTTACAAGAACATAGTATAGCCGTAGGTGTAGCCGTTGAAGTAGCCATTGTTTCCGTACTCAGAGAAGTAGTAGTTCACGGTGCGCTTGACATTTCCGTCACACAAACTGCTGCCATTTGTGGTTTATTGTTAATATTAGGAGGATTATTATTAGTATGTGCAAAAACACCTCACATGGACTGTATCAGTGCCAGCACAAAATCCTGTCCAATTGTACACCAAGGCAGAACAGAAATAAACAATGAATTAGCATTTGACTATTCAGAAAAATGTGAAGAAAATCAACATATTCTATAGTTCATAAATCAATAAGTGTAAGTATTCAGCGATTAGCTATTAGCAATAACCTCAAAACAAATTTGAACTTGATTAAGGGTGAAAAGTCATCAGACTTCAATCAGTAATTAACAGCCAATTTAATATCAAATTATGATACCGCTGATAGCTGAATGCTTACATAATAGCTTTTTTTAAACCTCTAAATTATCGAATATCTAAGAAAAAGTTATTACCCACTCCATCTAATATTGTTTTTAGAGTACATTTTTAGACTAGAAAGTATACCGGATTTAGATTACAATTATAACTAGGATGAATGCTACACCTACAGAATAGGTAAAATCCTGACAACGATACACATAATTGGAGAAAAGTATGTCCACATTGCAAAAAACAAAAAAATATTATAAATGGTCTTGGGACGTATCTTTGGGTGGTGACTTTGATGCTTGGGGTCGTAGCACCTATTTTATGGAAATTGACAGTAACTTATATGCTTGTAGACAAATAGAAATTTATGAAAATGGTAATGTTTTATTCTATGATAAAAGTCATACCTACGATGAATACGGAATGCTTTGTGATAAAAAAATAGACGATAATAATATAGAAGAATTTGAAATATCTGAGACAGAATTTGAACAAATGTGGCAAACTAAAACCCCTATTAATAAATAACTAAAACATATAATGAAATATGGGTAATTAGTGCCAACTATTACCCACAGTTTAAAATTAACCAAAAAACATTATCTTACAAAACGGGAGCATCCCAATGTTGAAAAAATAACCGCAGCGACACTAAAAAATCTCTGAAAATCTCTTACCTTTGTGTCCTTTGCGCCCTTTGCGGTTCAATCATATAAAGGCTTGGAGCGTTTATTTAGTAAGATAAACATAAATTTACACATTTGGGATGCTCCCTACAAAACAACTGCTGATATTTCCGGTGTTAACAATGAATTTAACCAAGTCCATAACCGCAAATCAGTAAAATCAGGAATAGCCATCACAGTACCCAAATTTTCTAAAACCTGTGAATCATGGGTAGAAGCAATACCAATAGTAGGAATTTGAGCAGCAACCGCCGCACGAATACCAGAAGGAGAATCTTCCAAAGCCACAGTTTTTTGAGCAGTAATTCCCAGTTTATTTAAAGCCACTTTGTATGGTTCTGGATCTGGTTTACCGGCTATACAATCATCAGCTAAAACAATAGTATGGAAAATCTCTTTAATACCCAATACATCTAACATAAATGACGCATTTAATCTAGGAGCATTGGTAACTAATGCGCGTTTTATATTCTGTTTTTCTGTCCATTTGATCAGGTCAAAAAAACCAGCAAGCGGTTGTAAATGGGAAGCACGATCACGAAACATGACTTCTTTATCGTCAGCAAACTTTTCTGCCTCTGCTAGTGATAAATGTGGTAAAATATCCTTAATAATCTCTGGGTTGAGTCTACCACTAATGCGAGATTTGTAGAAAGATTCATCAATTTCTACGCTGTAATTTAACAACATTTCTCTCCAAGCCTGGTAATGTATAGGGTCAGTATTGACAATAGTTCCATCTAGATCAAAGAGAATTGCTGTTAGCATAACTTATGTGAATTTGTAAACAACTGTTCAGTTAATTTACTCAGTTTACCTGAAATTGGTAACTAAATCAAAGGAAAATGGCCATCAAAATGCCAAACCCTGCAAAATTATTTTATGTTGATTGTCTCTCAGTGCAGATTTACAAATCTGAAACAGAAATGGCCATAGCTGCTGCGGAAATTGTCCAACAATATTTAGTAAATTTGCTGCAACAACAGGAAACAATTACCCTATTATTAGCTACAGGTAAATCACAACTAAAATTTTTAGATGCTTTAATAGCATTAGGTGGAATAGACTGGAAAAAAACTATTTTATTTCACCTTGATGAATATTTAGGAATTTCTGCTGATCATCCTGCCAGCTTTCGTTATTATTTACGAGAAAGAGTTGAAAAGCGGGTACATCCCCAACAATTTTATTATCTAGAAGGGGATGCAATAGAACCAGTAGCAGAATGTGAGCGTTATAGCAAACTCTTAGAAACTCAAAATATTGATCTCTGTCTGTTAGGAGTAGGAGAAAATGGACATTTAGCCTTTAATGATCCAGCAGTGGCCGATTTTCAAGATATGGCTAGTGTGAAATTAGTAAAATTAGATGAAATCAACCGTCAGCAACAAGTAAATACAGGATATTTTGATAACTTATTCGCAGTTCCTCAATATGCTTTTACTGTTACTATTCCCTTGATATGTAAAGCTCAAAAAATTATCTGTCTAGCACCAGAAACACGGAAAGCAAAAATAGTCAAGGAAATTTTAACAGCAGATATCAGTGAAAATTGCCCAGCTTCAATATTACGAACACAACCACAAGCTAATTTATTTTTAGATATTAATTCTGCTAGTTTGTTAACTTAAAAATATAAACTCAGGAGATGATCAATTCATCTATTCCTGAGTAAATTTAGTCATGAAGTGAAAAGTTGAGTATTTGTGTAAATCCAGCTTTTAAAGTTATTTATTGAGAACAACTTCTTGCTTCCGTTTCATAATTGCTAAGTATTCATTGCGAGTACCATCAACACGGTAGTGATCACAAATTTGGCATAACTTGAGCAAATCCAAACGACTAAATACTTTTTGATGTTCAATGTTATTATCATTCCGCCAGCGCCAAAAAGTAGTTCTATCAATGCGGCGATCGCTCTCAGGCCATCTACGTCGTGATAGAAAACTTACTAATTCATCTTCATAGAAAGAGTAACCTTTTGGTAACTTGAGTAATGCTGCTTTTAACTCATTTAGCGGTATGAGTGGATCTAATTCAGATAGTCTCATGCCAGCAAGCCCTTATAGTTTTTGTTAATGCTGATAAAAGCCACACTTCACATTCAATTAAATTGAATTTTCTGAAGTGAGAATTTGATACTGTCTGTTAAAAGTGGTTAGATTTATTCATAAATAAAGTAGAGTTGTCTAAAGTTTTCTACCTAGCTTTTGTCATCAACCATCAATTAACCTACAGCATAAATTTCAAGTTATATCATTCAAACACAAACAATAAACCCCTTGATGACCAATTTCAAGTCTCATGCAACAACCCATTTTTTTAGATATAGTAAATGATTAGAAAGTTTAAAAATTATAACTTAATTTTGATGATTATTTTTTACTAAGAATATATCAAAATTGTATATTTTTGAATATAAATCTGATTTTTCTATTTCCTGGGATAGAATTACGAGTAATTAAAGTTACAAAAATCTATAAATGAAAATTCATAGATTCAGCAGTTAATACCCCAGTCCATAATGACTTATGTATTAGTCAAAATAGCTACATTTGCGCCATAATTCCAGAATTATGGCAGGATAGAAACAAGCCGATCAAAGGAAAAAATCCAGAATTTGGTTTTTATGATCAGGCAAATTACAAAGCACTTAAATCAAGGGGCAACAACCAAGAAAGAATAAAGAATCTCTCTGTGCTTGTCACCGATGATTTAAGCATCGTCCGTGAATCAAATCACAGACTATATTTTTTACTTTTCTTTATCTTTCTAGTTATCCCAGTAATGAGAGACTAGATCAAGGTCTGCAAAACAGCCACAACCTGGCAAAATACTATTAGTTTTGTAGTGTTTACAAAAATCTGACCTAAAGAATATTTATTATCGTCGGAAGAGTTGTAATTAACTGCGAAATAAAGAATATGTACTCCAAACCTTGACTATTAAATGAATCCAGACTACTCAGAAACTTACATTAATCATCCTACGTGGGGTTTACTATATAGGATCTGCATGGTTGATGATAACCAGGATCTGTTTACTACACTTTATGCCCAACGCTTATTTTTTTTGGTAACAAGTGACGTTAAAGGCTTTAAATTTCAGTCCATTGGTAGGACTGAGGCCAGAATGATGCTGGAAAATCGTTTGCGGACTTTGCGACGTGGTGGTAAGTCTCAGGAGTACGATCAACTGCAAAGTGTTTTCCAACGTACATTCCAATGACAAGTTTGATTAGTGAACGTATTGCTAATATTCGCGCCTCACTTCCTCCCTCGGTGCGGTTAATTGCTGTCAGTAAAAAAGTATCAACTGAACTGATGCGGGAAGCATACAGCGCCGGTATTCGTGATTTTGGTGAAAGTCGCATTCAGGAGGCTACTGTTAAACAAGCTGAGTTACAGGATCTCCCGGATATAACCTGGCACTTCATTGGACATCTACAAAGTAACAAAGCGAAAAAAGCCCTAGAATTGTTTGACTGGATTCACTCAGTAGATAATCTGAATATAGCCCAGCGTTTAGACACCCTAGCGCAACAAATGGGGGTGAATCCCTCGGTGTGTCTACAAGTCAAAATTCTCTCTGATCCTCAAAAGTCTGGCTGGATGACACCAGAATTACTCGCTGATTTACAAACTCTCAACGAGTGTCAACATCTACAAATTCAAGGTTTGATGACAATTCCACCGTTAGGGTTGAAAGATACAGAAATTTTGAATGTCTTTCAGCGTACACAGGAATTAGCCCAGGAAATTAACGAACAGAAATTGTCATTGATTAAAATACAACATTTGTCAATGGGTATGTCGGGGGATTATCAATTGGCAGTTTCAGCAGGTGCGACGATGGTTAGATTGGGAACTATCATATTTGGCGAAAGAGTCTAAGGGAATGAAGAATTTAGAATGAAGAATGAAGAATGGGGAGAAATATTTACATTCTGATTCCTGTACGGGGGAACAGCAGTTCGCCCCTCCTGACTCCTAAATTCTACATTCTAAATTCTAAATTCTAAATTCTCATGTGATAATTTTGCTATTGACAAATGTAATTACTAGGACAAAATGAAGTAAAAATAACTTTCTATTGTTGAGACCTTTAGGATATAATTTTGACTCAATCAGCGTCTAAATCATGTATATTCCTGTTTAGGACAGTTTTTATATAAATTTTTGTATAAAATAATCTGTACTAGGCAATACAATCAACAATAGAATTGCTCAAGGCAGCAGCTACTATACTGGCTACCAAATTTACAGCCGGATCAATTAAGGTAATTTCCACTGGGAGCGTAGACAATGAACAATATATTTTCCAAACTTAGGGATTTTGTTGGTTTGAACGAGCAAGTCGAGTACGAATACTACGAAGAGGAACAAGATAACGATACATACCAAAATTTGTATCAACAAGAAAATCCTCAACCTGCTCCCCAAGAAGCCCCTACCCCTAATAGACGTTGGCGCGAGACTACCCCTACAATGGGAGATGAAGTAGCAGCAGCAGGATCAAAGCCTATGAGTAATGTGATTGGTATGCCAGGCGCAATTAATGGTATCTCGGAAGTTTTAGTCATTGAACCCCGCACTTTTGAAGAAATGCCCCAGGCAATTCAAGCATTACGTGAACGTAAGTCTGTAGTCTTGAATTTGACAATTATGGACCCTGATCAGGCACAAAGGGCTGTAGATTTTGTGGCTGGTGGTACTTATGCTTTAGACGGCCATCAAGAGCGTATTGGTGAAAGTATCTTTTTGTTTACACCCAGTTGTGTACAAGTCAGTACCCAAGGTGGTTATGTACATGAAGTACCTCAACCTCCTGCCCGTCCTGTTCGTCCCGCTACACCTACTCCCACCTGGGGTAGTGAAGTTAACAGAATGGCACAGTAAAGTAATGTTAGTCGTTTGTCTGTGATTTTTTTGTTTGACAAATGACTAATTACAAATGACGAATCACAAATTGCTAATGACTATTAAATTTGGTTTAGTTGGTGGTGGGGTAATGGGAGAAGCTCTCTTATCCCGCCTTATTGCTAGGGGCATCTATCAAGGTTTGGAAGTTATTGTCAGTGAACCGCTAGAAAGTCGTAGGACTTTTTTACAGCAGCAATATGGGGTAAATGTTACTACTGATAATTGTTTGGTTTTAACTCAGTCTCAAGAGGCTGTGATGTTGGCAATTAAGCCACAGATATTAAGTGCGATCGCCCAGGAATTAGCTGATATTTTTCCTTTAGAACATTCTCCTCTAATTATTTCTATTTTAGCGGGCGTAACCTTAAAAAACCTGGAAGCGGCTTTTCCCCAATTGCCTATTATTCGTGCCATGCCTAATACTCCGGCAACTGTGGGGGCGGGTATGACGGCTATTTGTTTAGGTGCTTATACTGATGATCACCATACACAAAAAGCACAAGAAATTTTTACTGCTGTGGGTGAAGTAGCGGAAGTTTCCGAAAGTCTCATGGATGCTGTGACTGGTGTATCTGGTAGTGGTCCTGCTTATGTAGCTTTAATGATTGAGGCTTTATCTGATGGTGGAGTAGCAGCGGGTTTACCCAGACCAATAGCTAAACAATTGGCTGTACAGACGGTTTTAGGAACAGCACAACTGATTTCAGAAACAAAAATACACCCAGCAGAGTTAAAAGATAGAGTTACCAGTCCTGGGGGTACAACTATTGCAGCGGTAAGCGAATTAGAAAAGGCTGGTTTTCGTTCTGCTGTGATTCAAGCAGTTAAAGCAGCGGCTCATCGTTCTCAAGAATTGGGGAAAGGGTGATCAGTTATCAGTTACCAGTTATCAGTTATCAGTTATCAGTTATCAGTTATCAGTTACCAGTTATCAGTTACCAGTTACCAGTTACCAGTTATCACTGTTCACTGTTCACTGTTCACTGTTCACTGTTCACTGTCACCTGTCACCTGTCACCTGTCACTAGGTTTAAATTGAAGACATCATGCAATCTTAAAAAGCCATTTTCTTCTTTACCATTTTCATCAAATAAAGATAAAACTAAACCTGATAATTCTGGTTGTTTACTATCTAAAATTCCGTGAGTGGCAAAGTGCAAAATCCGATATTCATTCAGTTGATGATTGGTAATAAATTCTCGATTAGCTGCAAAATCTAAGGCTTGAATTTTTTGATTTTCAGGAATTGATTGTCAATAATGATTTTTTATTAAGAATTAGCAGTACATTTTATATATAAGTTTACTCAAAATAATCAGCTTATATGTATAAATCATAAAATATATTTCACACCGAAAAAATACAACTTTAGATAGAATATCTCTGATTGAAAAAAATATATATTAACATCATAGCTTGACACGCTGATTTAGCTAAATTAAATCATGTAATGATGATAATTAATATCAAAAATCAACATAGTCAAAATATCAATAAATCGGTTGAGCCTCATCAAGATTCACTAATTGCCAAAAATTTGCAAAGAGAACAATATATTGGTGTCACTATTTTACTGATAGGTTTAATTATCATGATTGGATTTTTTAACCAAAGGTTAGAATATGCTTTAATTTTTGCTTTAACCGTAAGTGCAATTTTAATAGTTTTTTTGTTAGCAGTTTAATAATTAGTATGAAGCGACAACAAAAAATTAAGAAAAATAAATTAAAAGCCAAATTACTAGCATCTACACAAACTAATCTAACAGTATCAGAATTATTAACACAATTACAAACTTCCGAAAATGGTTTGAGTCAAACAGAAGCAGAAAATCGTTTACATCAATATGGTTACAATGAATTAGCAGAAGAAGTAAAAAATCCACTCCTAGAATTTCTAGCTTATTTTTGGGGACCAATACCCTGGATGATAGAAACTGCGGCTTTACTTTCTGCTTTAGTTTTAGATTGGGCTGACTTTACTATTATCATGGTGTTATTAATAGTTAATGCAGTCGTGGGTTTTTGGGAGGAATATCAAGCGGGAAATGCCATTACTGCCTTAAAAGCCAAATTAGCATTAAAAGCGCGTGTGAAGCGAAATCAAAATTGGCAAATTATCCCCGCCCGTGAAATAGTACCTGGAGATATTATTCAATTAAAAATTGGGGATATTATTCCCGCAGATGTGAGATTATTATTAGGAGATTCTATAGAAGTAGATCAATCTGCTTTAACAGGGGAATCTTTACCAGTAACTCGTAATTCCGAAGATATTGTTTACTCTGGTTCTATTCTGAAAAGGGGAGAAATTAATGGTTTAGTATATGCTACTGGCAAGGATACATACTTTGGTAAAACAGCACATTTAGTAGAAAGTACCCATACAGTTAGTCATTTTCAAAAAGCAGTTTTAAAAATAGGTGATTATTTAATCATAATCGCTATATCTCTGGTAATTTTAATTTTAATTATTGCATTATTTAGGGGAGATAGTTTAGTTACAACTTTGAAATTTGCCCTAGTTTTAACAGTTGCTTCCATT
This sequence comes from Nostocales cyanobacterium, assembly GCA_004292695.1. Classification (GTDB taxonomy): domain Bacteria; phylum Cyanobacteriota; class Cyanobacteriia; order Cyanobacteriales; family Nostocaceae; genus Okeanomitos. The sequence goes on from RDXV01000013.1 coordinate 42,954, forward strand.
CCCGTTGCTATGCCGACTGTGCTTTCTGTAACTATGGCAGTGGGGGCGCAAATTTTAGCTAAAAAACAAGCTATTGTTAGTCGTTTAGCAGCTATTGAAGAGTTAGCAGGGATAGATATTTTATGTTCTGATAAAACCGGAACATTAACTTTAAATCAGTTAATTTTAGGTGAACCATTTAGCCTAATTTCCACTGATGAGTTAATTCTCATGGCAGCTTTAGCATCTGAACAAGATACTCAAGATCCCATTGATGCAGCAATCTTTACAGCTTTAAAACCTGAGCTAAATCAAACTTTGAAAAATTATCAAATCATCCATTTTCAACCTTTTGATCCTGTAAATAAACGTACAGAAGCAACAATTCAAACAGCGGCAGGAGAAATTTTTAAAGTTAGCAAAGGTGCGCCTCAAGTAATTATGGAATTATCTGTAAATAGTGCAGAAATTCAAACTCAAGTAGAGCAGATTATTAATCAATTTGCCCATCGTGGTTTTCGTGCTTTAGGTGTAGCAAGGACTAATGAACAAGAACAATGGCAATTTATCGGCATTTTACCATTATTTGATCCTCCCCGTCCTGATTCTCAAACAACAATTGAAGAAACAGAAGCATTGGGTGTAAATATTAAAATGTTAACAGGGGATCAAATGGCGATCGCCCAAGAAATTTCTCAACAATTAAGATTAGGAAATAATATTATTAACGCCAGTATTTTTGCTCAAACAGATCCCCATCAAATGGGGCAACTTGCTCAAACAATAGAAACTGCCGATGGTTTTGCTCAAGTTTTTCCCGAACATAAATATCACATTGTCGAAGTATTACAACAACAAAATCACATTGTCGCCATGACTGGAGACGGTGTAAATGATGCCCCAGCATTGAAAAAAGCCGATGCAGGAATAGCAGTTTCTGGTGCTACTGATGCCGCCAGAGCAGCCGCTGATATAGTATTACTTAATTCTGGACTTTCTGTAATAGTTGATGCCATTAAAACTAGCCGTCAAATATTTCAGCGGATGAATCATTATGCTATTTATCGTATTGCTGAAACTATCCGTATTTTATTATTCATGACTTTATCAATTATTGTCTTTAATTTTTATCCGGTTACAGCCATCATGATTGTACTTTTAGCATTACTTAATGATGGCGCAATTCTCACCATTGCCTATGATCGTACTCGTTACTCACAACATCCTGAAGTTTGGAATATGTCTGAGGTTTTAGGTTTAGCTACAGTATTGGGAATAGCGGGAGTAATTGAATCTTTTGGTTTATTTTACATTGGTGAAAATATTCTACAACTCAGTAGGGAAACCATTCAAACTTTTATTTATTTAAAATTATCTGTAGCTGGGCAATTAACAATTTTTGTAACTCGGACTAGAGATAGTTTTTGGTCAATTAAACCAGCTAAAATTTTATTATTAGCAGTAGGAACTGCCCAATTATTAGCTACATTAATTTCTGTTTATGGGATATTTGTTGCTCCTTTGGGTTGGGGTTTGGCTTTGTTTGTTTGGGGTTATGCTTTTGTGGGTTTTTTGATTGAAGATAGAGTAAAACTAGCCGCCTATAAACTATTTGATTTCCATAGGCCAGTTTTAATCACTAAAGGTATTCAACATTGGGCAAATCAACATTTTCACAATTCTTAATTCAGTTATAACTGTCACCTGTCACCTGTTAATTGTTCACTGTTTCCGAAGTTTTAAAAATTATCTCCTCCAAAGTTCTCAATAAATCTTGCTCATTATAAGGTTTAGAAAAATAAGCTCTCGCCCCTAATTGCATCGCTAATTGACGATGTTTATTACTACTGCGAGATGTTAACATTGCCACAGGAATACTCTTTAAATCAACATGAGATTTCACCCTTTCTAAAAAGCTATAACCATCTAATCTGGGCATTTCAATATCACAAATAACAGCTTGTACTTGCAAACCACTTTCTAATTTTTCCCAAGCATCTTGACCATCTTTAGCCTGTTCTACTTGATAACCGCCTTTTTCCAAAGTTAAAGCTAAATAACGACGGACATTGATAGAGTCATCAACAATTAAAATCATGCCTTTTTTATGATTTTGTATGTTGACAGGTTTAGATTTTTGGGGTTTGAGAAATGCAGTTTTTAACTTAGTTTTTGGTAATTGATTAGTTTTATGAGGACGTTGATTATTTGTCACCCAAGCAACTAAATCATTAGTATTTACTAAAGGTACTACGCGCCCATCACCCAAAATTGTACAATTACTAAAACCATCCGGTAAAGGTATATTTCCTTCCACTTGACGAATTGCAACTTCTTGTTCACCCCAACAACGATCTATTTGTACAGCTATTTGTTGATGATCATGTTTAATAATCAACACACTGCTATTATTAATTTTGCTGGGACTTTCTATTTCTAAATGATTATATTGAGGAGAATTAAATTCAAAATAATTACCCAAACGCATTAAAGGTAACATTGTATCTTTCCATTTTAAAAATTCCCCACCATCCATTGAAAATACTTGCTCATCTACTAATAATAAAATTTCCAAAATTACATCAGTAGGAAATGCTAAAACCATGCGATTATGTAAACCACTACCTATGTCACTTTCTACTAATAAAACTCTAGATACAGATAGGGTAAATGGTACAGATAAAATAAATGTTGTTCCTACTCCTGATTTGGTATCAACTTTAATATCACCTCTGACAAGTTGTAAATTATTCCGCACTACATCCATCCCCACACCCCGGCCAGATAAAGCTGTTACTTTTTCCGAAGTAGTAAAACCTGGTTCAAAAATCAATGATACTAATTCTTCTTCACTAGCAGCAGCTATTAATGCAGTATCTAAACCCATCGCTACAGCACGTTGACGAATTTTTTCTAAGGAAATACCTTTACCATCATCGCTGATAGTGACAATGGTGCGATCACTACGATGAAATCCTTTAATTTCTATTAAACCCTGTTCCGGTTTTCCTAATTTACGCCGAGTGGCAGGATCTTCAATACCATGATCAAAAGCATTTCTTAATAAGTGCATTAATGGTTCATTTAATGCTTCTAAAATACTTCTTTCAATTAATGTTTTACCACCTTCTATTTTTAACTGAACACTTTTACCATACTCTACATTTAAGTCACGAATTGCCCTGGGGAAACGCTCTACTAAATCAGATAAGGGGCGCATTCTTACCTGAGTTAATTTTCGCTGCACTTGTTTAGAGGTTTTATTTAATTTTCTAGCAATTTGATCAGTATCATCTACACTAATTTGAATATCACTAGCTACCTCTGCTACCTGAACAATTGTTTCCATCATATCCTGAGATAGCAAATTTAATTTTTGATACTTTTCTAAATCAAATTCTACGTTATTGTTAATAGCTGTTTCTTGTTCTACTGTAGATGTCAAAGATTCAGAGGGAATAATTTGATTAAATATTTTCTCATAACCTGATCTAATTTCTTGGTTTTCTTGATGTAGTGTTTGTACTCTTTGGTTTAAGGATAAAACCAGTTTTCTTAACTTGTCTAATTGAGAATTTAAGCCATTGCGCTGAATGATAATATCACCAAATAAATCATTTATTTCCTCTAATTGTTTACTGGGAACTCTAACAGTATTTTCATGAATTTCTTTATCTTTATGAGAGTTAGTATTATCTCCCTTACGCTCAATGGGTTGATAATCAACTGTAGCTATTTCCTGACTAAAGGCCACATTTGGATCGGGAAACTCCACCGCATTAATTTCTGGTGGTAATTCTATTTCTAATGACTCTAAATCAGGAATTAATTCACCGACGAATAAGCTATGATCTTGAGTTTCTGTTTTTGTCTCAACATTCACTTCTACAGGAGTTTGATTAACAACTGCTCCTAATTCTATATCTGTTGGTAATCTATCTCTTTGATTTGTTAATACTAAAGCTTGCGATCGCCTCCAACTTTGCAATGCTAACTGAGTAATTTCTAAACATCGTCCAGGCTGTTTCTGTAAATGCTCAATCACTGAATTACAAAGTTGAATAAAATTGGGCAATTGTAGCATTTCTCCCAACCCAGCCAACTCTCCAGCCATTACTTCTAATGCAGTTTGTAAATCTTGAGGCGAACTTTTAGTCAACAAAGATTCTAAATGTTGTAAACATTCTTCCACTTCTGTCTCAAACAACAAAGGTACAATATCTTGACCATCTTCCGATGATAAAAGAGTTGTAATATCCTCTGGTGAAGGATCACCTAAATGTTGATGTAATTCATCAAATACCGGATAACAAAAAGTTTGTAGCCATTTATCATCTAAAGATTTTCTCTGTGATAATAAATCCACAATTTGTCTTAACCAATCAACAGCAGATAATAATAAACTCTGTAAATGAGTATCAATTATCAAAGATTTTTTTCTAGTTTTCAAAACTTTAAAATAATCTTCTAAACGATGGGCTAAATTACTTAATATCTTAAATCCCATCATCGCTGCACCACCCTTAATAGAATGGGCGGTTCTCATGGCAGCATTAATTTTATCTAAATCCAGATGCTTACTCAGATCAATTTCCAAAAGAATACTTTCCAGAGTATTCAAATAATCAGTTGCTTCCTCTAAAAACTGCATCTGAATTTCTAACTCTTTATCACTGCTCATAAATGATCATCCCTTATCTATTTATTAAATGGACAAACAAAAACCCAACTAAAAATTTTAAAAATGATTTATTAGTTAATTAACATTCCAGTTATCAACCTGATTTTCTAACTGCTGAGAAATATCCGCAGTTTTATGGAAACCATCAGAAATTTGTTGATAATAATTACGGTTATTTTCAGCAATAGTAACAACATCTGCCATTAATTGATTAATTAACTGTGATGTTTCTGTATGAGATCCAGACACAGTAGCAATTGACTTCACAAAAGTTGCTATTTGCTCCGATATATTCACAATTTCATTAAAGTTATTCTTAGCATCAACAACCACCTGTGTACCCTCACATAAATAATTTGCTCCTATTTCCATCCCTTGTACAACTTCCGTAGTATCTGCTTTCATTTTCTCCACAATTTGTTCTAATTCCTGAATAGCAACCGTACTTCTTGCTGCTAACTCTCCTACCTCTTCAGCAACTACCGCAAAACCTTGGCCTTCTTCTCCTGCACGAGCAGCTTCAATTCCAGCATTAATCGCTAATAAATTTGTTTGGATGGTAATTTGATTAATTAAGGCGACAACACGGGATATTTGTTGAGAATATTCTCCTAATTGTTTAACTTTATTAGCTGTATCATCTACGGTTTGTTGCCAAGTTAAAATATTCTCTGCTGTTAAATCTATAGCTGTACCACTTTTATCAGTGTTTTGCTTGACTTGATCAATGACAGGATTAATCTTCTCCGCTTTCTTAGCTAAATCTGCCCACAAATTATTCATATTATTCACAATATCTAGAGCATGATTAATATGATCAATTTGTGTATTTCCAGACACTGTTAAATCAATGATAACAGCTTTTTTGTTATCAATTTCTCTATTAATTTCTTCAGTGTGATTTTTGACTTGACTGATAATATGTCCTAACTTATCCAGATCAGTATTTAATACCTGATTATCATTGCTAATATCTCCATTTTCACCTTCATACCTCACATTCAAATCATCATTATTAACTTGCTCAATCTGCTTAACTACCTCTACAATCTGTAAGTTATCTTGTTCTCTTACTTCCTCCTGATCAGGATGAATATTCTGAATTGTATTCGTACTAGCACTATAATCTTTCATTTCCTCAGCATTAACAGCTATATTTTTTCTGGTAATACTTTCAGTTAGCCAAGCTACTAACAATGCGGTTAATAACGCCAACAAAGCTGATACATTAGTAACTAGCTTTAAAAAATCTCTCTGTGCTTGAAAAGCAGTTAATCTATCTTTTGCCAGAATTAATCTCCATTCTAAATCAGGTAAATTACCTAGTTTTTTTAACTGTAAATATGTCACTAACTGAGGACCTTGATAACCTGTTTTCGCCGTTTCTAAACCTGGCTGATTAACTAAATTAGCTAAACTAGGATATATTACTGTAGCAGTTTGAGCGATTAAATCCCGCTGTGGACTGAGGAAAAACTTACCTTGATTATCAATTAAATAATAATCATTTTTAGGATCTAGAAAATTTTTAATTTCATCTGTCAAAATTGCCAAAGATATACGAGTTCTTACCACTGCAACAGTTTTTCCAGTTCCTACTTCTTTCACAGGTGCAGCTACATAAATAACCGGGGAGTTATTTGCTAAAATTTCTGGACGACTAATCACAGGAGCATTTTTTTGTAAAACTTCTTGAAAATACTGGAGATTTTTCTCCTGATTAGTAGCACCTCTCTGTGATTGTAAAATCACATTACCATTCACATCAAATACAGCTATGTGATCATAACCTTTATAGGTTTTTACAAACTGATTGAGTAAAGTAGTTTTTTCTACTAGCGTTGTACTTTGAGCAACTTTAGGATTAGTTAAAAATGGTAATTTTGCCAAAATTTGTATATCACCAAATCTTGTCAACATAAATCTATTAATCACATCACCCAAGCTACGCGCTTGATTTTCTTGGGTTTTGATCACTTGCTGACGAATTAAGTTACTTCCCAAATGATAACTAATTGCTCCCATTCCTAAAATCGGCAATGTTCCAATAGCTGCGGAAATTAATATTCCTTTAGGATTAAACTTTAACCTTGGTATTATTCCCCAATATTTATTATGTTTATTATTCTGGTTATCATTCTGTTTATTTCCCCTTTCTTTAATTACTGGTTGATGCTGATTATGAGATGATTTTTGGATCAAAGTTTTATTATTGTTTTTATTATTATCCTGTTTCTTATAGGTAGTATCGTTTTGATTAGACATGAATAAATACCTCTCACACTAAATTATCATGAAAATTGTTTTCTAAAAATCAACTAATCGTTTACCAATTGAGAATAATTGACAATATTATTAGCATCTAAAACCAGTAATGTTTCTTCTTTTTGTTCTACACATCCAGAGAGATAAGGTACTAAGCTGGCTGCTACTTGTCCCACAGGTGAATGAATGTCATCAGCCATGATTTTTGTTGTACCTTTAATTTCTTGTACCACTAAACCTAACAGATGAGATTCTACTTTAACGACGATAATATTAAATTGCCGATGGTGATATTCTAATCCTTCTAAATTAAATAATTTAGGTAGATTAATTACCCAAATAATGCGACTACGCCAGTTCATTAATCCTAATACATAAGCTGGCATATTTGGCATTGGTGTCACAGACCCAATCGGTACTATTAAAGCCTCCTGGGTATGATTCACTGATAATACAGCAGTAGTTTGCTGATTAATTTGAAACTGCAAATAGCTATTTTCTAAAAAATTACTATTACTGGAATAATTTAACTTAATTTGTGAATTTGTCATGGTAGAAATGCCTGATTTTAACTCTTTTTTACAACAATTTTTATCAATGCTAATTTCATCAATGCTAATTTACATATTAGCTAATATGTTTAGATACCATCTTTAGTAATTCTGTCCTGGTAAAAGGTTTTGTTAAATAGCCAGAAGACCTCACTATTTTTGCTTTTGCTTTATCTACGAATCCTTTTCTACTTGTTACCATAATAATCGGGGTGTTTTTAAATCCTGAATGTTTTCGCAGCAATGAACATAATTCATAACCATCTAAATTTGGCATTTCTACATCTAACAGAATCAGGTCTGGTTTGCTTCTGATAATTTGCATTAAGGCTTTAATCGGATCGTTAATTGTGACAACAGAAAAGATTTTTGCATCTAAAAAGTGTTTAATGGCATTGAGAACGGCTTGACTATCATCAATACAGGCAATTGTATATGATGTTTGTTGCAATTCTGATAAGTCATCTTCTCTGTTTTCTGGCTGCAATTTTTTCTGGTTGATAACAGTGTCTGTTAAGGATTTTTGTCCCTGAATATTTTGCTTCTCTATCAGATTTTGCTGACATTTTGCAACTATTAATTGCAAGTCTAAATGACAAAATTTTTCTAACTCATTTAAACTATGATTAGCATTTAGGTTATATTTACCAGCTTTTACAGAAATAAACGATTCTAAAACTTCTACTGCTATTTCTTCTATCAAAATTCCCGCTTGGGTAGAGGTAATATATTCTTGATTAACTAACCAGCAAATAGCATGATAATCAGCATTAGGTATCAATTGACTATGATTTTGATCTCCTAATATCAATCCCATCTGTTGATATGTAGTATGATTAAAAGCAGGAATTTCTGGATTTAATCTATGTAAATGACTTTCTAGACGTTCAAAGACTTTATCAGAACAAGTAGCATAAATTAAATTACCCTCTTCTAAATAAATTGACCAGTAAGAAATATCAGTGTATACACTTAAACAACCAGCGATTTTCTTTGCTTTTAATTGTGCTAAAAGAGATAAGGGATGTAGCTTGTTAAATAACCTGTTATTACCTAAAGAACTTGTCATAATTTTGCTTTGACTTTAGATACATGAATAAACTGATGATTGGAATTAGCATTACAAATACATCACAAATATCACAAATTACAAAACATCTAAGTGATGTAATTATAAATACAAATTCTGATGTTTTATATCTTCTATGAATACCTAACAATAGCAGCGTTAATTAAAGATTATCAAATCTTAGTCAGTTTGTAGATAGTTGGCTAACTAACTCACTCATACTGCAATTATCAAACACTTTTGTTAAATAACTCCAAAAATATCAACAAGAAATTATATTCTAAATCGTTAAAAATTTTTACTACTGATGGCAACAATTAGTAAAAAATGTCAATTCTCAAACATGACATCAACAAAATTTTCCTGCTGAATACTTAAAGCAAAAATTATTACAGGTAAAAAACACCATTATCTAGGGGTTGCTGAGAAAGTCTTTTCGTGGAGGTAGGGAATAGGGAACAGGGAATAGGGAATAGTTTGAGCTATCTGTCATCCCCCCATTTTGGGATTTCTTGGTTTCAAAATGCACGGTTTTTCAGGTATACCCTTCAAACAAAATTCTGGCACTTTTTTTCCTCTTTATCAACCTCAAA
>RDXV01000095.1 GCA_004292695.1 Nostocales cyanobacterium
AAGCACCCTGACCAATAGACATATTTACCGTATCGCCCACAGTCCAAGGCATTTCCCGTCTTTTCCGCTTCCATTTATCATCGGGGACTAAACCCTTATATTCTTCCGTCACAAAATCAAAACCTGTTTTTTCCCCAAAACCATATTTTCTAGTCCACTCAATCAAAGTCGGACCACCGATCCCCTTAGCAATTTGATAGAAAAACGTGTCACTACTCCACTGCATCGCCCCCACAAACCCCAAAGGACCAAAACCGGCATGATTCCATTCACCGAACCTAGTCCCACCAATGTTTAAATATCCATAGGTCTGTAAAACAGTATTCGGTGAAAACTTACCAGATTCTAAAGCAGCAGTGGTAGTCACAATTTTAAATGTACTAGCTGGTGGAAACACACTCAACGCCCGATTAACTAAAGGGTGTTCCGCATTTTGGATAGTTTCCCAGTCCTTTTGAGACAGTTTTGGTTTAGAAAAAATATTAGGATCAAAGGTAGGGTGAGATACCATCGCTAACACTTCCCCATTATTGGGATTAAGTGCTACTATCGCCCCATTTTGTCTTCCTATGGCTTTTTCTGCCGCTCTTTGGATATCCAAATCTATCGTTAAATGTAAATCATTCCCAGCTTTAGCTGGTTTTTCCCCTAAAACCCTCAGTGGTCTACCAGCACCATCCACTTCCACCTGTTGACCACCCCATTCACCCCGGAGAGTTTTTTCATAGGCTTTTTCTACACCCATTTGCCCAATTACATCACCCAAACGGTAGCCTTCATCCCGCCTTTTCTTTAACTGTTCTGCGGTCAATTCACGGGTATAACCGATAATGTGCGCCATCACTCTACCTTCGGGATAATAGCGCACCGCTTCAGTATTGATTTCTACCCCTGGTAACTCGCTTTCGTATTCTTTTAAAGCTGTCACCTGAGCATCTGTTAAATTTCTGGCAATGCGAACTAGGGTAGAAGAATTTTCACCAGCTTTTTTAATGTCCTCCTCTATTTCCGTTTGAGGAATTTCCAGAATTTTTGACAGCAATGGCCCAACTACAGACCAGGAGGGTTGAGTATGTGCCATTGGCCACAAATACACAGAACGGGGATAGCGAGTAGTGGCTAATAATTTACCATTTCGGTCAAAAATATTACCTCTTTCTGGTTGCTTAGTGATAATACGAATTCTGTTAGATTCTGCCCTTTCCTTGAGTTTTGGCCCCTCCACAATCTGTAAATAAGCCAAACGCGCACCTATTCCAGATGTCATCAATAAAGTGAATAAAATTAAAAATAGTGATTGCGAACCACGACCCACTGTACGGGTATTTTTTTGAATACTGAGGAATGATGGTAATATAGCCATAATGAAATACAGGAAACTGATATTTTATGTAAGCAATGCTTGACAACTTTAATCCGGTATGTATACCAGGATCAAGGTCGGTTTTCACAACTAATCACAACTAATTTGATTTTTACTTCATAGCTTGTAAGTTAATTTTCTATAATCTTCTTGTTTATTACCAGCCCAGACAAGTAAATTCAGTAATCAAAGTAGATTCCCAATATATTTTTAACAAGGGTGTTTTGCCGATAAAATAGACAAGTATGTAATTTTTAGTTCATTGGCTACATTGTTCAACGTTCAACTTATACTATTTTGGACTGCATATCTTGGATTTTAGAGGGTGAAATTCCTGTGTAATCAGCTTTTCATGTTTCTATTTGTACCAATTCTTGTTTCCACGAGGTATAAGTTTTATCTAGAAAATCACGGCATTCTACTAAATACTATGTCTCAAACTGCAATGCAGAATCAGAGGAGTTTAAATAATTTTCAGCCCCTTGATGTGGAACTGCGAAATGTTTTCAAGTTTTTCAATCAAGAACCAGCTATACATGGTGTGGACTTGGATGTAAGACAGGGAGAATTCTTTAGTATTTTAGGTCCCTCTGGCTGCGGGAAAACAACCATCCTCCGCTTAATTGCTGGGTTTGAAAGACTTGATGCTGGCAAGTTGCTGGTTCAAGGCAAATCCATGACTGATATTCCTCCCTACAAACGACCTATTAATACAGTATTTCAGAGTTACGCTCTATTTAATCATTTGAATGTTTGGGATAATATCGCTTTTGGTTTACGGTTACAAAAACTATCTAAGTCGGAGGTTGATAACCGAGTAGGGGAAGCTCTCAAACTCGTTAAAATGGATAGTTTGCGATCGCGTTTTCCTTCTCAGTTATCCGGTGGACAACAGCAACGGGTAGCTTTGGCCAGAGCTTTGGTAAATCGTCCTGCTGTCTTATTATTAGATGAACCACTAGGAGCATTAGATTTAAAACTGCGTAAGGAAATGCAGTTTGAATTATCCAACATTCAAAAAAGCCTTGGTGTAACTTTCATCATGGTGACACACGATCAGGAAGAAGCATTATCTTTATCTGATCGCATCGCAGTCATGAACCAAGGGAAAATAGAACAAATTGGTACACCTAGCGAAATTTACGAACGTCCCCAAACTTGCTTTGTAGCTGATTTTATCGGTGATACAAACCTGTTTACTGGAGAAATAACTACCCTCGATGCAGGATATGTCAAAGTTTTAACAAAAACTGGATTATCAATTATTGCCGTTCGTCCAGAAACAACACCACTAGAACTACTACAAGCAGTAAATTTAAGTGTACGTCCTGAAAAAATCCAGATTTCTCTATATCAACCCAACTTACCACATAACTGCTTTGAAGGCAGATTATCTAATGTGATGTATTTGGGTACTCATGTAAATTACTTAGTAGAACTAACCAACGGTATCAGTATTAATATTTTACAACCCAATACCTTTGGTAGTCTGCCAGATCGCAATACTCCTATATATGTTTGGTGGTCAGAAAATGACTGTTTAGCAATTAGTCAAACATCAAGGGTAAATCAATAATCAACCATGATGAAAAGCATGACTAACAGAAGAGAATTTATCAAAAAAATGGCACTGCTTTCTAGTTTATCTTTAAGCGGTTGTGGCTGGAGATTAGCTAATGTCAGTGCCAACAACTCTGGTTCTGGAAAAAGTGATCAGCTATATGTTTACACCTGGAATCAATATACAGACGAAGAATTACTATCTACCTTTACTACCCAAACCGGGATAAAAGTTTTTGTAGATACCTTCGATTCTAATGATGTAATGTTAGCAAAATTGCAAGCAGGAGGAGGTAGTTCTTATAGTGTGATTTATCCATCTGATTATATGGTGCAGAAAATGGTAGAAAAAAATCTGCTCATAGAATTAGATAAAGAAAAAATCATCGGTTTAGAAAATTTATTTCCTCAATTCCAAAATCCTATTTATGACCCCAATAATCGTTATAGTTTACCATTTAGTTGGGGAACAACAGGATTTATTTATAACCCTGAAAAATTAGGGACTGAACCCACAGACTGGGAATATATTTGGCAAAATAAAGATAAATTAAATAAGCGGATGACATTATTAAATGATGTCCGGGAAGTGATGGGAGCAACTTTAAAAATGTTAGGTTATTCCTATAATTCTCAAAATGAAAATGAAATTAAAGCCGCTTACGAAAAACTGAAATCTTTAAAACCTGCGATCGCCGCCTTTGATACTGATGCGTGGCGAAATCAAATCCTAGCAGGAGATTTATGGTTAGCCATGTGTTATTCTAGCGATGCTGTCAAAATTGCCCAAGAAAACCCCAAATTAAAATATGTAGTTCCCAGTAGTGGTTCTTCTTTGTGGAGTGACACCGTAGTAATTCCTAAAACCGCACCCAACCTACAAGGTGCTTATAGTTGGATTAACTTACTCTTACAAGCAGATGTATCAGCAGAAATTACCAAACGATTAAGTGTCGCAATTCCTAATCGTGCTGGATTTGAACAACTGCCACCACAACTACAAAACAATACTAACTTATTTCCTCCAGAATCGGTTTTAAATAAATGTGAACGTCTCGCACCCATAGGTGATTTTGAAGCAGTTTATGAAAGGTATTGGACACAATTGTTAGCTTAAAATGGAAATTATAAATTGGGAGCATCCCAAATGTCTAAATTGATGTTGATTTTACGAAATAAATACTCCCATGTTTTATATGATTGAACCGCAAAGAACGCAAAGGACACAAAGAAAAGAGATTTTCAGATATCTTTTCAAAATAGGGATGCTCCCTATAAATTAGCAATTACCAGACTATAACAATAACATTTCACATCCCCAATTCACAGTATAAAAACATTACAAGTTGGTAAAAACCAGTGTCTATTCAAATTCCCAAATCATCCACAGTATCTTCTAACAACATCCCTAAAAAATCCTTGTCTCGTCAATTTCTCCAAATTTTCCCACCTTTAGCTTTATTAGCACCTTCTGGAATTTGGTTATTATTATTATTGTTACTACCCACATTTATCATTTTTGAATTGAGTTTAGTGACAGATATCAGACCAGGTGATATTGTTAATCCCAATGGGATAAATAACTATCTGCGTATTTTAGAACCTTTGTATTTAAAAGTAATTTTTAATTCCTTATTTTTAGCAATTAATACCACCATAATTTGTTTAGTTTTAGGGTTTCCTGTAGCTTATTGGATCGCCCAAATTGCCCCTAAACCTTGGCGGAATTTATTATTATTAGGTTTCGTATTACCACTGTGGACATCTTCATTATTAAGATCCTATGCTTGGATTACAATTTTACGTCCCACAGGGTTATTAAATAGCATCATCACCAGTTTAGGTTTACCAGCATTAGAAATACTCAACCGTACCCCTGCGGTATTAATTGGTATGAGTTATAGTTTATTACCTTATATGGTTTTGGTGTTGTATGCTTCCTTAGAAAAACTAGATCAAAGATTATTAGAAGCATCAGCAGATTTAGGTGCAAACCCCGTCCAAACCTTTTGGAAAGTCACAGTACCTCAAGTTTTTCCTGGTATTGCAGCGGGTTCAATACTGGTATTTATTACCGCTTTAGGGGATTTTATCAACCCAGAATTATTAGGTGGTGCTTCTAGTATGACTGCGGCAAGATTAGTTTATAATCAATTTCTGGGCGCTACACAAAATTGGGGTTTTGGTTCTGCTTTGAGTATGGCTTTAATTTTACTTGTGAGTGTGGCGATCGCCCTGGTGATAAAATTCGGGGAAGTGCAACCTAAACAGTAAGATATATATATTCACACTTTTTAATTGTTTTGCATTTCTGCGCGGAGTGTTTCCAGATTTTCTCGGACAGTAATAGTATGAGGATGATTCACCCCTAAGCACTTTTCATAAATGTTTAAAGCTTGTATACATAAAGGTTCAGCTTCGTTGTAACGTCCTTTTGAGCTGTACAGTCCTGCCAAATTATTGAGACTGGTAGCGATATCGGGATGGTAAGCACCTAATTGGCGTTTTTTTATTTCTAGAGATTGCAAATACAGAGGTTCAGCTTCGTTGTACCTTCCTTGTAATTCATACAAAATTGCCAAATTGTTGAGACTGTAAGCGATATCAGGATGGTCAACACCTAGTTGGTGTTTTCTGATTTCTAGAGATTGCAAATACAGAGGTTCAGCTTCGTTGTACCTTCCTTGTAACCTGTACAGTTCTGCCAAATTATTGAGACTGGAAGCGACATCAGTATGGTCAGCACCTAATTGGCCTTTTCTGATTTCTAAAGATTGTAAGAACAAAGATTCTGCTTCGCTGTACCGTCCTTGTAATTCATACAAAATTGCCAAATTGTTGAGACTGGTAGCTATATCGGGATGTTCAGCACCTAATTGGCGTTCTATGATTTCTAAAGATCGTAAAAACAGAGGTTTAGCGTCGTTGTACCGTCCTTGTAATTTATACAATAATGCTAAATTATTTAGGCTACTTGCTAACTCTTTTTCTAAACCTAACTCTTTTTGCAATTTAACAGCCTTACTAAAATACTCAAGTGCTAAATTTTGTTCAGTTTTATAATCCTGAAACTCACCCTTTTCTAGCCTTCTTCTATAAATATCACCCAAAGTAAAATATAATGTTGCCAAACTAGGATCTCTAACTCCCTCCTGTTCCTTCTGTTTGATAAACTGTTTTAAATCTTCTATTGGTAAAAAATAGGGATTATCATCATCAACACCAGATGATAAACTTTCACTTAAAAGAGAACGTATAGGTGCTATATCTTTACTAGAAACAGTAATTTTCTTTCTCGAAACAAAGTGAAAAACACCAGTGCGCCAACTCCAAAAATCCGGTGCTTTTTTAATTAAATTACTCAAAATTTGATTTGTCACCCACAGAATTATCGGATAAGGAAACTCCCGCAAAGCTTCCCTTGTCCACTGTAAATAACCGAAAAAAATCTCCTGTTCTGACCTTTCCTCCCCCATTTTCAGAAAATAAAGCTGTTCCACACCAGTCACAGTAATTACAGCTTTTCCTCCCTGACGCAGATATTCTTCATTTTTTACCAATTGAGAAATAGCACCTCTCAAACTCGGTTCACCCCTTGCTAATGTCACTCGATAGGGACGAAAATCAGGTTGTAATTCTGTTTCATAGTGAGAAATAATTTCCTCTCGAAAATTCAAATCATCAACAACAGCTATCAGTAAACTAAAATCATCTTCCTTAGCTTGAATGCTGACAATTAAATCATCATAAGCATCCAGGTTTTCTTGATCATCTGCTGCGAATAAATCATTAGTTAGCATTTATCAAACCCTGTTCTTTCAAGAGTTCAACTACAATGGGATGAACATCATACCAGTTTTTACGATTGCGATATTCCAACACATAAAGACCATGCAACAAATCTAAAAACTCAGCTTCTTTAGGATCATCAGGTGTAAAATTTTGATAAGTTGTTTGCAAAATTGCATAATCAATCTTACCTAAAGGAACAGCGAAATCATTGCGAATATTATTCACTGCTTCATCTAAAATCTGCTCATTAATAATCACAGCTTCCCCAGGTTTACGCCGAATTATTCTTAGACAAATCCTACAACATTCATTAGCAATTCTAATCAACTCTCGTAATACACCACCACTATTTAAAACAATTTGTTCTGCTGCTTTTGGTTCTATCAATTCATCAGCAATACGCTTTTGTAAAATCTCATATAGAACATCTTTAGCTTCGGTACGGGGTTGAGGATGAGATTGACGACTTTGCCCTTTTTCAAATAACTTTAAAACAGGCATCACCACAACCTGATCATTTGTTTCAGTTTCAATTAAAGGTCTGAGAAACTTATCTCTTAAAACAGCGATAGGTATTGTATAAATAATTCTAAAATTTGGTTGACATAAAGCTTTAATATTGTCTCGATAAATGTAATTAACCCTTTCTAATTCTAACTTATCCAAATCATCAATAATTACTAAAACTTCTTTTTTCAAAGTTACTTGTATTATTGCTGCCATTTCATTAATTCTGGCAACCAAATCAGAAATTTTCCGTTCAAACTCATGTTTAATTTCATTCCGCACAGAAGCATTAACTTTCAATGCACTTTTAAATAACTTCAGTAAATCAAACCCACCAGAAACTTCCGCTTCCAAAGTTTCCGTTTCCGTCTTAATTCTTGTAGCAAACCACTTATAAAAAGCATCCTTAGTAGATTTAGGAATTTCTACCTGACGTGCTTCCGCTTCATACATTAAATTAACAGCAATAGCAAAAAGAATGTTAACATGATTAACATCCGACATTTCAATAGTTTCAGAAATAGAGAATAAAACCACAAAATAACGGTCTGCTAATCTGCGGGAAAACTCAGCTAACAAAGTAGACTTACCACAACCACGATGTCCTGTAAAAATAATCTTGCCATCACCATTAGGACTATCTTCAACTAACTGTTCTAATTCCTCAATTACCTCAGAACCATAATCAACTCTAAACTGTGATAAATCTTTTTGTTCTATTAGTGGTAACAATTCCAAATTTCGATAAGCTTGTTGAAATGCTTTTAACAAATCTTGAGACATAATACTTAACTATAAATTTTCTAATCTTATTATCTATTTATATCATGATCCATCCTAGCCAAAATATAAAATTAAGTTCATAAAAACCAAAACCTAGCAAAAATAACACTAAGCTAATGAGCATTTAAGTGATACAAAATCAGGGGTAAAATCCTAACTACGAGCCAATTTCTCTAGAAAAATAAATGATGATTACCTTAAAACCCTCATTTCTCTGCGTCCTCTGCGCCTCTGTGGTTCGTTTAAAAAAACGTAAAAACAATACCCCTCTCCATCACCGGAAAGGGGTAAACCACAAATTAGCACTACCTAATAAGCGTCTTGCAACTCATAGAAATCAGGGGAAATGTAATCCTTACGCAAAGGCCAACCTACCCAATCTTCTGGCATCAAAATTCGCTTTAAATTAGGATGACCTTCATAGATAATTCCGAACATATCGTAAGACTCGCGCTCTTGCCAGTCTGCTGTCCGCCAAATCCAATAAACAGAAGGTACAACCGGATTTTCTCTAGGTAAGAACACCTTAATTCTCACTTCTGCTGGCTTATCAGCATTATCACTAATCTTGATCAAGTGATAAACACTAACTAAATCCCGTCCGGGACCTAAATCAATCCCGCCTTGAAACTGGAGACAATTAAACCCGTAAGCATACAAAGCAGTTGCGGTAGGTAGTAGAAACTCAGGAGCAACCTTAATAATTTCTACCCCATTCACATCAGCTTCCAGTGATTCATGGTCAAAACCATTTTCTGTTAACCACTGGGAAACCTGACCCGCAGGGACTATTTTAGATTCTTGAGATTCTGCATCAGCCACGCTTTTGTTCCTCCTTGGTTTGAGATGTTAACAACGCAGGTGGTACAGGCATACCAATTGCTTCTGTAAGTTCCTTGGGAGGATTGTAGCGGGTTTCTGATTGTAAATACTTACCAGTTAAAATGTCGGCAACTGGTTTCATATTGTGGGTTGTACTGTAATAGCGGTGGGTTTGCTTGATTTGACCCCGCTCTTGCATCGAATCATTAGCAATTTTCTTCCGCAATTTAATAATTGCATCAATAATCGCTTCTGGACGGGGAGGACAACCAGGTAAGTACACATCCACAGGAATCAGCTTATCAACTCCACGCACTGCACTGGGAGAGTCAACGCTGAACATACCACCAGTGATGGTACAAGCACCCATAGCGATTACATACTTGGGTTCGGGCATTTGTTCATAAAGACGCACTAATTGAGGTGCCATCTTCATGGTAATTGTTCCCGCAGTGATGAGTAAATCTGCTTGTCTGGGGCTGGAACGGGGAATGAGACCAAAACGGTCAAAGTCGAAACGAGAGCCGATTAAAGCTGCAAATTCAATGAAGCAGCAAGCTGTACCAAACAGCAAAGGCCACAAACTAGAAAGCCGCGCCCAGTTATAAAGGTCATCAACGGTGGTTAAAATCACGTTTTCTGACAGTTCTTGAGTAACTGTAGGCCGCTGAATGGGGTTGATGATTTGTTCTTTGTCCTGGGTGGTTAGATTAGAATTTAAGACCATTCCAATGCTCCTTTACGCCATGCGTAAACTAGGGCGATTACGAGAATCGCTATAAAAATCAATGCTTCAATAAACGCCAGTAACCCCAATTTATGGAAGGCTACCGCCCAAGGGTATAGAAAAACTGTCTCTACGTCAAACACAACGAAGACGAGAGCAAACATATAGTAGCGAAGATAGAATTGAATCCAAGCACCACCAAAAGGTTCCATCCCGGATTCATAGGTAGTACGCCTTTCGGGGCTGTAACTACTGGGTCTAAGGAGTTTTGACGCTGAGAGCGCCAAGGCTGGTACTAGGCTACAGAGAATGAGAAAGCCTAGAAGATATTCGTAACCGCTGAGGACAAACACAATAAATATCTACCGTTTATGGTGAAAGTAAAGCTGTAACTTCTTTTTACATTATATCTTTTAGGGTTTTCTGGAATCTGGGAAACATAAGGAATTGGGGTATTAGATTCCGTTTTGAGAGTGATAGAAAAGTCTAACAATTATGTCATAATTTGTAACGTATCTTTAAGATTTCCCCTCTAGGAGAATCCAGCCATGAGTGAACAAGCTGAAGAAGCTCTTGAGACTCAGGCGTTAGACCGTTATGAGTGTCGCGCCTGTGGTTACGTTTATGAACCGGAGAAGGGAGACGACAAATACGATATCCCAGCGGGTACTGCTTTTACTGAATTACCGATCAATTGGAAGTGTCCAGTTTGCACGGCCAAAAAAGTAGCTTTTGCTAACATCGGTCCTGCGGGTACTGCATCTGGTTTTAAAGAAAACTTAGGTTATGGCTTAGGTGTAAATAAACTTACCCCGGCGCAAAAGAACCTGTTAATATTTGGTGCTTTAGCCCTTGGTTTCTTGTTTTTTATTAGTCTTTACGGCTTACAGTAATATCTTTTTGGGGACAGGTGACAGGTGACAGGTGACAGTTGACAGTTGACAGTTGACAGTTGACAGTTGACAGGTGACAGGTGACAGGTGACAGTTGACAGTTGACAGTTGACAGGTGACAGGTGACAGTAAAGAGTTTATCTATTCCCTGTTCCCTATTCCCTATTCCCTTAATTCAAATAAACACTAACAAAATACTAATGCGTTCAATTTTGAAAAAATGGCAAGGAATATTTGCCGCGTTAATCGTTGTCTTGGCCTGTATTGGTTGTAGTAAAGTTCCTTCAACTATTTCTAATCCTTGGGAAGTGATTAATGTCAACACTGAGGAAAAACTGTTTGATATTGCTTTTACTGGTAATCCCCAACATGGTTATATTGTCGGTGGTAATGCCACTTTGTTAGAAACTAATGATGGTGGTGAAACTTGGCATCCTTTAGAGTTGGCTGTTGATGATCCTAAATCTCGGTTTGATTCTGTGAGTTTTGCTGGTAAGGAAGGTTGGATAGTTGGTGAACCTTCTGTGTTGTTACATACCACTGATGAAGGTAAATCTTGGTCTAGCTTGCCTTTAAGTGCTAAATTGCCTGGTAGCCCAATTATGGTGACTGCATTGGGTGAAAACGAGGCTGAGATGGTGACAGATGTAGGTGCTATTTATAAGACTACTGATGGTGGTTTAAACTGGAAGGCACAGGTTGAAGCTGCTGTGGGTGTGATGCGGAACTTAGAGCGATCGCCCGATGGTAAATATATTGCTGTTTCTGCTAAAGGTAGTTTTTACTCTGTTTGGCAACCAGGGATGGAAGCATGGGAACCTCACAACCGTAACAGTTCCAGACGTTTAGAAAATATGGGTTTTGCTGATAACGGCCAATTATGGCTATTAGCAAGAGGTGGTCAAGTCCAATTTAGTGATCCAGAAACCCCCGATCAATGGTTAGATGTAGAATACCCAGAATTAGCTACTAGCTGGGGTTTATTAGACTTAGCCTATCGAACCCCGGAAGAAATCTGGATTGGTGGCGGTAGCGGTAACTTACTCCGCAGTGCCGACGGTGGCCAAACTTGGGAAAAAGATCGTGATGTAGAAGGAGTAGCAGCTAATTTGTACAAGATTGTATTTTTTAGCTCCGATCAAGGTTTTATCATCGGTGATCACGGCATTTTGCTTAAATATAACCCCAATGCAGAAATAACCTCTAAACAAGAGGCTGCTTAGGTGATAACCTTTTCTGAGAAGAAAGTTGCAACTTGTAACTCTTTCTAAACTTTGTAGGATAATAAACTCAATAGTAGTTTTTGCGAAGGTAGAAATCTAAATGGCAGGTACCACTGGAGAACGTCCATTTTCCGATATCGTTACCAGTATTCGTTACTGGGTAATTCACAGTATCACCATTCCAGCTTTATTCATCGCTGGTTGGTTATTTGTCAGCACTGGTCTGGCTTATGATGTATTTGGTACACCCCGTCCTAACGAGTATTTTACTCAAGTACGTCAAGAAGTACCCATTGTTAGCAACCGTTACGAAGCTAAGAAGCAAGTAGAAACATTTATCCAAAAGTAATTTGAGATCATGACTAGCTCAAACAACGCAAACCAACCAGTTACCTATCCTATTTTTACCGTCAGATGGCTGGCTGTACATACTTTAGGTGTACCTACAGTCTTCTTTTTAGGCGCGATCGCCGCAATGCAGTTTATTCAACGCTAGGAAAAAATCATGGAAAGAAATCCTAACCCCAATCAACAACCAGTTGAGTTAAACCGTACTTCTTTGTACCTGGGACTTCTCTTGATTTTTGTTCTAGGAATTTTATTCTCCAGTTACTTCTTTAACTAACTGGAATCATTGTCACTAACGTTCTGTTGATTTATTTGTAAGGGAGGAGAGAGCCGTGTCTGGAGGTGGAAGAATTCCCCTGTGGGTTGTCGCTACAATCGCAGGTTTAGGTGTAATTACAGTTGTAGGTATCTTTTTCTATGGTGCTTACGCTGGTGTTGGTTCTTCTTTGTAATCAAAACTTAATCCGCATTTTTGTTTAAGAACCAGAAATTTAGAAAACCGCCTGTCTGTTTGGATGGGCGGTTAATTTAATGGGTAATTGGTAATTGGTAATTGGTCATGTTTATCTAAAATTAAATTATTTAATCATTCATGAATCGCAATTTTTGGATTATTGCTTTAATTGTCTTTGTTAACTCCCTCAGCGTGACAATTTTAATTCCGATTATCTACCTTTATGGTAAAGAATTTACACTCAGCGATTTTCACACCAGTTTGTTATTTTCTACTTATTCTGTCTCTCAGTTTTTTGCTACTCCTGTAATTGGGAAATTATCAGACAGATTTGGACGTAAACCATTATTAATTATCAGTTTAGCCGGTACTGTCATTGCTAACCTCATCGCTGGTACTGCGACAGCAGCATGGGTACTATTTTTTGCCCGCTTTTTAGATGGTATCACGGGTGGAAATATGTCTGTTACTCAGGCTGTAATGTCTGATATTACCAGTCCGAAAAACCGCGCCCAAGCATTTGGTATTTATGGGGCGGCGATGGGTTTGGGTTTTGTTTTGGGGCCTGCTTTGAGTTTATTAGCACAGCAAATTTCTATTGGTGCGGCTTTTTTAGTAGCTGGGGTAGTAGCTTTGGTAGCTTTGTTATTAACAATCTTCTATTTACCAGAAACTTTAGATGTCAGAAATCACAAATCTAGCAATATATTTGATTTAGGTTTAGCTAATTTAATCAAAGGTTTAGTAATCCCAAAAGTGGGGATTTTGCTATTAATCAATTTTTTGATTGGTACAACTTTTACAATGTTTACCTACGCTTTTCAACCTTATTTTTTAAAGGTATTAAATCAAAATAACCAAAGTTTGACACTGCTATTTTTAACCTTTGGTACATTGGGTGTAATTATGCAAACTTGGGGAATTTCTATTCTGAAAAATAAATTCGATCTTGTGAAGATACTATATTTAGGTTTGTTTTTTAGAAGTTCCGCATTTATGTTAATGCCAGTTTGGGCTAATATTCATTATTTTATCGTTGTTAGTATTATGTTTTCCCTGTTTAATTCTTTGGTACAACCCATGATTAGTACCTTAATTTCCCTCAATGCTAAACCAGAAGAACAGGGAACTGTACTCGGTTTGAATGCTTCTTATTTGAGTATTTCTAATGGAATTGGTCCAGTTATTGCTGGTGTCATAGTCAATCAATCTCAACCTATAACCTATAGCTATCCTCTATATTTAGCTGGATTTTTAACATTTTTAGTTTTAGGTTTTGCGATTTATAATCGTCGCAAATATACACCCCAGATTTCATAATCAAGCAGTAATTAAGGTGCGTTAATGGTTACTATTTAATAGTAAATAAAAAACGCACCAAAATTATGATAATTATGATAATCCTGTTGTTGAAAATCATCTCTCTTCAATTGGTAAATTAGGAGAATTAATATCTAACTCTTCTTTTCTCACAGTATCTTGAGTTTGAAAATTCTCCCTTTCTACAACTTTTTTAATTCGGATTTCTTCCTTGACAAAGGTTTCTTTTCTTACGTCTGGTGTTTCTTCGTAAACTTCCATCCTAGTTACTTCACCTTCATTAAAGTCATTTTCATCTCTGAAAACTTTTTGATTAGCATTTTCAGGAATTATATGTTCAATGACAATGTGTTCTTTTTCGACCGGTACTGATACTTTTGCTGTTTCCATTTCTATGTGTTTACTAACTCTTACTTCCCCCATTTTGCGACGATGTTTACTAGCAATTAGTCTTTCCTCGTATAGTTTAAAAGTTTGATGATTTTCGTCATTTAATGCAAACAATTCTGGTTCATGTTCGTAACGGTAAGTGTCACGGGTATAGGTTGGTTTAGTTGTTGGTAAAGTTGTGGTTGCTGTAGATTCTACATAAGTTGGTGTTTCTAATACACCTGATGTTTCTAATGGTGTTGATGATTCTAAAGTATCAGAAGTTTCTACCGCATCAGAATACATATCAGATTGACGATATATATTTCTCACGTGTTCTTCATAGTGATAATCAGTGATTATGCTTTCGTCAAACTCTGGTAATTCTTCTGCTTTTTCTCTATTTAAACCAATTGCATAAACCCGATTATTATTATAGTCTATGTGAGTCCTAGCGATGGGTAATAAGACTTTTTTCCCAAAAATCCAAAAACCTAAATCAACTACTAAATATCTAAATTTTCCCGTATCATCTACTAAGATATCATGAACTTTACCTATTTTTTCATTTGTTCTTTCTGCATAAACTTCTAAGTCTTTGATATCTTTATCATCTGCAAAAGTTTCTAGGTAGTTAGGCTCAAAATCTGCTAATTTATGTAGTACCATGATCTGTTCCTCAACTGATTGTAGTTTTTTAATCTATTTATATTTAATCTATTTGTTTACTTCCTATTTATTTACTTCTCGTTGGTAATGTTTAAGTTATCAGAAGCATCAATATCTAGTTCTTCCTTACGAATGATATCTTGTGCTTCAATAACATCTTCTTCTACTACTTTTGTCACTCTCACTTCTTCCCTAACAAATGTTTCTTTATGAATCTCTGGAGTTTCTTGGTAAACATCTATGTGTGCTATTTCTCCTTCTTGAAATTTAGCCTCATGACTATCTACTGATGTTGATGTACTTGATGGTTTGACTCTATCAATAACCACACGTTCTTTTTCTATTGGTATACTTACTGATTGGGTTTCGGTTTCGATATGTTTACCAATTACGACTTCCCCGGTTTTTACTCTATGTTTACTAGCAATCAACCGTTCTTGATAAAGTCTGATGTTTTGATGATATTCTTCATTTAATCCATATAATCTTGGTTCTTGTTCATATTCATATTTATCACTTTCAAAAGTCCTTTGTTCTGACGGTAGACGATAGACTTTTCTAACTTTTTCTTCAAATTTTTGATCAATATGGAAATGGTTTTTATATTCTGGTAAATGTTCTACTTGTTGCTTGCTGAATCCATCCACGAAAACTTTTTTAGCTGCATAATTAATCCGAGATAAGCCAATTGGTAGTAAAATCTTTTTACTCACAGAATCTACATTAGTGTCTATGACTAAATATCTAAATTTTCCATTTTGATCTACTAAAACGTCTGCAACTGCTCCTACTTCTATTCCGCCTTCTGTATAGAGATGCAACGCTTTGATATCATCTCCATGAAAAGTTTCTCGATAATGAGGATCAAACTCTTCCAATTTATAAAGAGGCATATTTCATTTCCTGATTTTTATTGACTCATATTTCATATTAAAAATAATTTCTATTTTTAACATCTAGCTAATGACTTAATTCAAAAGAAAGACAATATAAGGTATTTATTATTCAGCGATCAAAGACCAAAATATATTTCTGTCTATATATAAAAAATCATTTCTCTGCGTTTTCTGCATCTTAATCGGTTTATTTATTCCCTATTTGATAATATCTACCCAAATTCGGATATTCTAATTAAAAGACAGTAATTATCAAAGAAAAATGTCAGAAATACAGCAAAAAAGAGTAGTAGTAGTCGGTGCTGGTTGGGCCGGTTTAGGTGCAACCTATCATCTAGCAAAACAGGGTTATGATGTCACACTTTTAGAAGCCGGTGCTTATCCAGGGGGTTTAGTTGCAGGTTGGCAAACTCCAGGAGGAAAATCTGTAGAAGCTGGTATTCATGGTTTTTGGTATCCCTACAGAAATATCTTTTCTTTAATTAATGAACTTAACATCAACCCCTTTACAAATTGGACTCGTTCTGCTCAATATTCCCCCGCAGGTTTAGAAGTTGAATCACCAATTTTTCAAGACTTACCAAAATTACCTACACCATTAGGAACTTTTGTTTACACTCAATTTCAAAGATTACCATTAATTGATAGATTGAGTGCTTTACCTTTACTTTATAGTGTAGTTGATTTTGATAATTCTGATGACGCTTGGCAAAGATATGATTATATAACCGCCCGTGAATTATTTAAAACCTTTGGTGTTTCTGCTAGACTTTATAAAGAAGCATTTGAAGCGATGTTATTAGTGGGTTTATTTGCCCCTGGTGAACAATGTTCAGCCGCTGCCACTTTAGGAATGTTATATTATTTTATCCTCGCCCATCAGCCAGATTTTGATGTAGTTTGGTGTCGGGGAACTGTGGGTGAAAAAATATTTCGTCCTTGGGTAAATAGATTGGAAAAATTAGGGGTAAAAATCTTATCAAATCACAAAGTAACTGATGTAATTATTGATGATAATTCCGTTAAAGGTGTAGTTTGTAATGATCAGGTTTTTGATGCAGATGCGGTAATTTTTGCGGTGGGAATTACCGGAATGAAGAAAATTGTTGCTAATAGTCCCAGTTTACAAAATTATTCAGAATTTAGAAATTTGAATAATTTAAAAGCAATAGATGTATTAGCGACTCGGTTATGGTTTGATAGAAAAATCAATATTCCTCGTCCTTCTAATGCGTGTTTTGGGTTTGACAATACCACAGGTTGGACGTTTTTTGATTTGAATGCTTTACATGATGAATTTAAGGAACAAACAGAAACAGTGGTAGAGGTTGACTTTTATCACGCTAATCAATTTTTAGGTTTAAGTGATCAGGAAATTATTAAAATAGTCCAAGGATATTTAACAACTTGTATACCAGGTTTTAAAGATGCAAAAGTCATTGATAGTAGTGTAATTCGTTTACCCAATGCAGTTACACATTTCTCACCTGGTAGTTATCAAAATATGTTACCAGCAACAACGAGTTTAAAAAATCTCTTTATGAGTGGTGATTGGATTATTACCCGTCATGGTTCATGGTCTCAGGAAAAGGCGTTTGTGACAGGTTTAGAAGCTGCTAATTTGACAATTGATCATTTAGGAACAGGGAAAAAAGCGAATATTTTACCTGTAGAAAAAGACGAAAATCACATACAATTATTAAGGAATATCAATCAAAATATCCGCAATATTGGTAAATCAATTTTACCTGATTTTTGGTTGCCTTAATGGTAATTTTAGATCCCCGACTTCTATAATTAATTGATAATTTATTGAAAAAATATCAAAGAAGTCGGGGATATTGATTTAACTGAGTTTCAAATATTATCCTTGAATTGATGTTTGTATTTCCTCAACTTGCTGAATTGATAACTCTGTCACTTGGGCAATTTGTTCTAAACTCATACCTATTTTGAGTAAATTAATTGCCACATTTCTAGCTTTTTCCGCTTTACCCTCAGTCTTACCCTCAGCTTTACCCTCAGCTTTACCTTCTTCCAGAATTTCTTGGTAAATTACAGACTCGCGCATAATTTCGCTCCTGAAAATCTTCCTAATTACTTCTTTATCTAATACTAACCCTGCTAAAATGCTACTAGCAGCAGCTATATTTCTTTGTAACCTTTGATCTGTGATGGTTTCAACAGCTTTCGCTACTTCGTTTAATACCATTGTAGGTTCTTTTGTCTGACTTAGCACCGCAAAAGGTAATAAACCAGGAAGATTCATAAATTTTTCCGTTGGTTGTTCCCAAAGTCGGATTACTTCAAATTCATGGTATGTTTTACTTAACCTAAAACTGTTTTGATACACTAATTCTGAATCAGTTTTTCTCAGATATACTACTATTTGACGCATTTCTTTATCAGGAAACTTCCGATAACCTCTGATCCGATAATCTGTCATCCTAAAAGGAATATATTTATCTGGATCAGTTTGAAATTCACTGTGGAGAATTAATTGATTAGATTGTAGTAAAATGAGAGAATCCGCTCTTATGGGTTCGTTTGATAATTCCGTAGGACTGAGTTTTGTTAGTGGTATGGGTGAACCGAGTAACCAGGTTACTAAATCATCTTTGTAGTTTTCAGCTAAAAATTTACAGATGTTGTCATACATAATATTCAGTGCTTTTGCTATTTTAAATGATTATTATTGAATACAGATAAAATATAGATTACCTTTAACAGTCTATATTAATAAGTAATCCTGCAAATCCTATCATTATTGATATTTTACCATAAACTCAATTGATTACTATTACTAATATCATTTCCAGGTAAAGGCGGAATTTCTACACCATTTTCCTCTAATAATTTTTGAAAATAAAAAGCATTTCTAGGAGACATATCTTCAATAGGACAATGAACAAACAAATAAACTTTAATTCCTGTATTTAACCACTTTTGAATATAATTTACCCATTCCTTCATAAACTCCTCATTCATTGATAACTGGGGATGGGAAATAAAGCGAATTAAAGTAAAATTTGTAGTCACAGAAAATTGTACTGGTAATTGTGGTTTTTTTCTTTCCGATGTTAATTGTGGGTCATCTTCACCAGAATAAATAGGACGAGTATCTAACAAAACTCTACCAACTCCCAATTGAGTTAATAACTCCGTCAAATTACTAGAATAAGGTTCTTTAAACCAGTCACCATGTCTCACCTCTAATGCTAAAGGTACATCTTGACGTGGCCACGCTTCTAAAAATGTTTGTAAATCATCTAACAAAGCTGGTGAATAACTGGGTGGTAGTTGGGCAAAAATAGCACCTAAACGCTTACCTAACGGACGCATTCTTTCTAAAAATGCCAATGCTTGAGGAATGTGTGGTGTTAGCAGTTTTTGATGAGTAATATCTCGCGGTAACTTTAAACAAAACTCAAAACCTGACGGTGTTTGTTGTACCCAACGGGTAACAGTTTCTGGGGTAGGTACAGCGTAAAAAGTGGTGTTACCTTCTACGGTGGTAAAACGACGACTGTAAAGATGCAAAAAATCTGTGGTACGAGTTCCTTGAGGATAAAGTTCTCCTACCCATCCTTTGTAAGCCCAAACTGCACAACCAATCAAGAATTTCACGCTATTATACAAGTATATTAAATGAACTACAGCCACTACCTGCTAGGATAATAAAGAGATTATATAATTATGAGTACCAAATAAATTGGTAAGCTGTTAGTAAAATTATGCCCAGAAAAGAGCAAGGTTGGGTAACATTCCAAACCTCCGAGGAAGAAAGAAAGATTTTAGAAGAGTTTTGTCAAAATTCTCAGCGCACAAAAACTGAGATTTTGCGGGAATTGGTGCGTGGTTTAAATCAAAAATCTACTCCTAAAACATCAAATATCCCAGAAGTAGTAGAAACTCCAACTATTGAATTAGAAACTATTGCTCCTAAAAAACCATTAAAAGTTAGTTCTCGCAATGTTTTAAAAGGAGTAGTAAAACGAGTAACTACGGGAACTGTTAACAGTGAAATAACTTTAGAAATTGTCCATAAAGTAGAATTAACTTCTATTATTACTAAGGTATCCGCAGAGGAATTAGGATTAATTGAAGGTGAAGAAGCCTATGCGGTAATTAAATCTAATGATATAGTCATTGCTAAAGATTAAATATCAGTTATCAGTTATCAGTTATCAGTTATCAGTTATCAGTGATTAGATTAAATTGATTATTGGGGGTGTTTTTATTTGGAAAACATAAATATAACAATATCAAAAACTAAAAAAAATAGTCGGTTTTAACCGACTTTAGATATTAGACAGGGAATTAATTCCCTGGCAATTATTAGAT
>RDXV01000270.1 GCA_004292695.1 Nostocales cyanobacterium
CCCCAAATTTTTGGATTTCTTAGTCCCAAAATGCACAGTTTTTCAGGTCTAACCTTCAAATATCTTGCACTTTATTTCCTCGTGTTCAGCAGTTCGACAAGCTCACTGACCACCTCAAACCTTTGATTTATCAGGGTTTTGGTTTTATTCAGCAAGCCCTAATTCTATATTCTTAAAATTATCAAATACCGAACCACAAAACACAGAATATACTACAAAAAAACCCCTTAACAACAACCACCACCATCATAAAACCAAGTAGAATCAGTAATCATAATTTCTTGAGGTTTCAAAACTCCTAACTTAGCAGCGGTTTTATCACAGACAGCAGCAGGAATACCCCGTTGTAAAATATGTCCTGCACCATCATCAAAAAATGATTGTGAACCTGCATAAATAGCAGTTTTACCAGTAAAAATACAAGCCCCATCATCAGGAATTTGCACCTTAAAAGAAACGGAATCAAGACTTTCCAACAAGAGATTTTCTGATAAATTATATGTGTGTTTATCTAACAATCTATAGGGACGACGGGCGCGGATTTCAACTTGTCCAAAACCAGCATTTATCAACTGTTGTGTATATTCTTCATAAGTGAGCGCACCGGATAAACACATTGCCCTTAATCGTTCATCTTGTTGTAAATGTTGGGGAATAGGACGGGTAGAAATAGGGTCACTCATTTGTAATCTACCACCGGGTTTTAAAACTCGATATGCTGCTGTTAAAGCGCGGGTTAAATCGGCAGGTTCAAAGATATTAAAAAGACAATTTTGAGCTACTATATCAACAGAGGAATTATCTACAGGTAAATCAAAAGCATCTCCGGCGATAATTTCTACAAAACTAGGATCAAACCAAGGATTTTCTTGGGACGCAATTTCTAAATTTCTTTTTGCAGCTTCCCGCATTGCTGCTACTGGTTCAATTGCTATTACAGCACCAGGACGACGGGAAAAATAAGCAAATTGTAAAGCTTCTAAACCACCACCAACACCGATATATAATACTGTGGGTTGGTTTGCTAATTCATTAGTATGAACTGTAGTTCCACAACCATAGTTCATTTCTTGCATGACTAAAGGTATTTTTAGTCCTGGTAGTTGTAATGGTGTGCTTTGTACACAACAAAGTCCTACTTCTGGTGTTTGGGCAACTTCGCTATAAAATTGAGCAGCGGTTTCTAAATATGTCATTGTTTCTGTTGGTTTTGCACTTGATATATTTTAATAGTAAATGTTCGGAGACTAGAAGTGTAATTAAATTCTCCTATCTTTGAGAGGTAGAACCTCTATGTTTACATTCCCAGTCTGGAGACTGGGAACGAGTAAATTTTTACTGATTTCTATAACCAATTTTCTAATTTTAATTCTGTGATTCTCGATAAGTCTGAATCATGGGAAACTAGGGTTAAGTTATGAATTATTGCTGCTATAAATATATCTGCATCTTGAATTGGTAAACCTCTTTGTTTTAGATCAGCATAAATTTCTGAGGCTTTTTTAAAAATTGCCATGTCATCTAATAGCAATACTTGGTATTTTTTTACCCAGTTTTCAAAGTTAGATAATTGTTTTACAGCTTTAACAGCTAAAAGTCCTCGCTCAATTTCATAGTAAGTCATCGCACTAATGAAGACTTCCTCTTTTTGACGATTTAACATCTTTAGCTGATTATTTGCTTTTGGATTTTCTTTGAGAATTGCTGAAACAATATTTGTATCTAGTAGATATCCCATGTTTTTGTTGTTTATTTCCGTTTTACCGCTTCATCAAATATTGCCATTTCTTCAGGTGTTAAATCATTCAATAAACCACTTATTGCTTCTAAAGCTAAAATTTTACTGATTCTTTCTGTTAAGTCATCATCATCTATGGTTTCTACATCATCTCCTACATTTGGTTGAGTAAACAGTTCATACATTTTTTCAATCATTTTTTGTTGTTCTAATCTTTCTTGATAAATGCTATTATTTGCGATCAAATTTTCGACAATTACGGAAATTCGTTGATGGGTTGCTTGTTGTTTAATAGATGTGTTACTCATATTGTTTACCTCTTTTTTAGGATAGATACTATTTTAGCATATAAAATTAAAGTGTATACCCATATCCCCGATTCTTGATTAAACTTGGAAAATGATGATAAATTGATGTGAGAAGTCAGGGATCTAATTTTATTTTTCTTGTTTATAAAATATCTTCCCAGGTAATATTCATCATTATTTCTTTGTTTATATCTGTGAGTTTCACTAATCTGTTAGCTTGTTTTTCAATTATTTTTTCAAACATATTCCTGACCAGTCTACCATTACCAAAGTTATTGTTTCTTTCGTTATACAAATTGGTGAATTGTTGTAGTAGTTTATCTTTTGCTTTTGCAGTAATTGTATAATGTTGTTGTTTACATATTCCTTGAAAAATTTGTAATAATTCTTCTGGTTTATAGTCTGCAAAATAAAAGTATCTGTTAAATCTCGATTGTAACCCAGGGTTAGCATTAATAAACCTGGACATTTCTTCACTATAACCAGCGACAATGACAACTAATCTTTCTCGATAGTCTTCCATCCTTTTTAATAATGTATCTATTGCTTCTTGTCCAAAATCTTTACCTGAACCTGCGAGTGCGTAAGCTTCATCAATAAATAAAACTCCATCTAATGCTGATTTTACAACTTCATCTACCTTTAATGCTGTTTGTCCAACATATCCTGCAACTAAACCGGATCGATCAGTTTCTATTACATGACCTTTTGTAAGTATTCCTAATTCTTTGTATATTTCACCCATCAACCTTGCAACTGTGGTTTTACCAGTTCCTGGAGGACCACAAAAAACCGAATGCAAGGAAACGGAAATATTAGGTAAACCTTGTTCTTTTCGCATTTTCTGAACTTTCAAAAAATTGATGTAAGTGTTAATGTCGCTTTTTACATTTTCCATTCCCACTAAATGATTTAACTTATTAATTACATCATCTAAACTTTGAGAATTAACATCACCAATATTCTCCTTATCCTTAGAGATATTTAACTCTCTTTTCATCCGCGCTAGTTCAGCGTCTATTTCCCAATCTGGAAAATTCATAATTTACCTTGATTATGTAAAAATACAGAAAATCATATCTTAATTATACTTCTATAAAATCAACATAGTCAAATATCTTGTTTCCTAAAATCCCGCACCCCCACCCCTTAAAAATCACAAAACTTTAACAAATCAAATATTTCTTATCTTGAGTACATCATTAATATAGAAATAGATATTATATTAACCACCTGCTACAATAATTAATAATTCGTAATTACAGCAAATTTTATATAATTATAAAAAACTCATTCTTTGCGCCTCTGCGTGAGATAAAAAAAGTAGAAAATAACACAAAATTCTTCCTGAGTTTAGCAAGTTTTCAATCTTATATTTTGGGATGAAATGCGTAAATTTAAAATAACCACAACAGACACAGGAAGAAAAATCATGGCTAAATTAGCTAAACAATTTGCCGCAATTGATGGTAATGAAGCGGTGGCGCGTGTAGCTTACAAATTAAATGAAGTAATTGCCATTTATCCCATTACACCATCATCAAATATGGGTGAATGGGCGGATGCTTGGATGGCAGAAAATAAACCTAATTTGTGGGGTACAATTCCCAATGTTACCCAAATGCAAAGTGAAGGTGGTGCTGCTGCTGCGGTGCATGGTGCATTACAAACAGGTGCTTTAAGTACAACTTTCACCGCTTCCCAAGGTTTGTTATTAATGATTCCCAATTTGTTTAAAATTGCGGGAGAATTAACCAGTTTTGTCCTTCATGTTTCGGCACGTTCTTTAGCTACTCACGCTTTATCTATTTTCGGTGATCATAGTGATGTGATGGCTGCAAGAAGTACAGGGTTTGCATTTTTATGTTCTGCTTCTGTACAGGAAAGTCATGATTTTGCAC
>RDXV01000096.1 GCA_004292695.1 Nostocales cyanobacterium
CCCCCATTCCCCCTATTCCCTGTTCCCTATTCCCTATTCCCTATTCCCTTATATATAAATCATTCATCATTAACAACTGAACCATTAGGAATATCTAACTCCACCGTCGGACCACGATCTAAAACCTCAATATCCCATCTTCCACGTCTAGCAGACTCAAACACAACATAACGACCATCAGCACTAATATCAGGATTTCTGATCCAACTAGGATAAGCAGGTGTAATAATTTGTGATTTTTGTACAGCACGGTCATATAAAGCAATCACAGGTCTACCTTGATCACTGGTTAAATAACAAATATAACGACCTGTGTAACTTAGACTAGGACTTTCTGCAATAGTTTCACGCCGATTTAAACCCGGAGTAGGAATAAAACTCTGAGTTTCCAAATCATATAACAATAATTGTTGACTACCATTGCGATTAGAAACAAAAGCCAAAAAGCGACCATCACCACTTAACGCTGGTTGCTCCTCAGTATAACGGGTGTTTAAAGAAGAAACACCAATAGGAATATCAGCAGGACTACAGGATATTAGCAGACTCATTAAACCAAAAACTAGGCCCCAATACACAGGTCTTTGGAGCCTCAAAATTACCATAAGCTTGATCACATTAACAGTTGTCCATTACCTTTGAAACTACCATCATCCCAAAGCTTTAGACATCATCAAAGTCATTGGGATTATTGGTATCTTCGTCAGAAGTATCCATAGGTTTATATGGCACATAATCAGTAGATATCACTTCATCATCGTCTCTGTTGCGGCTAGGTGCTGTATCAGAAGATGGGCGGCGTTTTCTGCGTCTGGGAGTAGGGGTTACATCATCTAAACTACTTTCGGAAACAGGAGGTCTGTTATTTCGACGGGTTGGTTTTCTTGTTTCTCCTTGAGGTGTCTCCCAATCATCAACTTCCCTAGCTACAGAACCCCAATTTTCTGCTTCAAAACTGTCACTGGGGCGACTGACTGAACGGCCGGAAGTAGAACGACGTTTTCTGGGATCTGTTTCTGCTCTTTCTCTACTGCTACTACTACCATTGCTACGACGTTCTGGGCGACGAGAGGGTTGATCTTCATAATAATTATCACGAGAACGGTCTTCCCGACTACCACGAATGCGAGGACGAGGGGGAATATCTTCCTCATCTTCGTAGTAAGGGAGTGGTTCTAAATCTGCGTCCATCTCCGCTTGATAGTTGCGACGTTCAGAGTAGGAATATTTTCTGCTAACTTCCCGTTCATCATCAACAATGGGTGTGTTACGTTTGGCCTGTTGAGTGGCAATACTCCGTAAGCGAATACTTTCTACCGCAAAAAATACTGTAGAACCAACTAATAATAATTGGCCAAATTGCAAAATCGGATCAAGTCGCCATCCTTGGAAGACGAGAATAAACCCGCACAGTAAACCAACTGCGGCAAAAAAGATATCCTGATCTCTTGATAATTCTGGTCTGACGGTACGGAGAAAATATAACGCCGCTCCTGCTACAGCTAGAAAAATCCCTAATACACTGGCTGGGTTAGCTCCCCAGTTGACTTGAGCTAGAATATTGGCTGAGTTCAGCCCAAAATTAATCATTGCTTTTTTTCCTAATATCAAATCTATGTTAGCTAGTAGCAATTAAAATCACTCATTTAACTATTGACAATATATTGATTGAAGTAGGTGGGTGTTAAAAATTGTCGTGATGACAAGGGAACAGGGAACAGGGAACAGGGAACAGGGAAAGGCAAAAGGCAAAAGGCAAAAGGCAAAAGGCAAAAGTTAATATTATCCCCAATCACCAGTCACCAGTCACCAGTCACCAGTCCCCAGTCACCAGAGCCTTAATCGCGTTGGATTTTATCTTTCTGACTGATGAAAATTAAACCTACGGTAGCAGGGATAACCACAATTGCAGTACCCCAAACTAAACTCCAAAGAAAATTTGCTAAAGAGGGTGTCATAGTTCTCAACCTTTTTTTTACATAATTCATTTTAATTTTAATGGTGTATCAGTTCCTTGAGAAGCTAAGAAAACTTTTCACCTATGATTTTCTGCTGCCAGAAAATGCCAGCATTTAGTTAAGATGAGAGTGAGAAGGCTTTACAAAGCTTAAAATTTTCTAGATTACACCACCACTTGTTGATTTTTGGAAAGACGGTAACTTAAAGCTATGACAGGTGTTAACTTAACTGTTTGGATTCTTGGCCTCTTGTTGGGCGTGATGATTTTTTTGTTTATTTTCCGCATTATTCTCACTTGGTATCCCCAAGCGAATCTCAACCGTTTACCTTTTAATCTGATTGCTTGGCCAACTGAACCCTTTTTATTGCTGTTAAGAAAGGTTGTACCTCCCATTGGTGGGGTTGATATTACTCCGATTATTTGGGTAGGTATTTTCAGTTTAATTAGGGAAATTTTATTAGGTCAGCAAGGATTACTGACCATGATGGCGCGAGTTAATTAGGAGGTAGAGGGGGAGATGGGGAGATGGGGAGATGGGGAGATGGGGAGATGGGGAGATGGGGAGGCAGGGGAGGCAGGGGAGGCAGGGGAAGAAGATTTTTACTGATGATCAGTGCCTAATTCTCCATTCTCCATTCTGAATTCTTCATTCTAAATTCTAAATTCTAAGTTCCCCATGCCCAATGCCCAATTACCAATCACTGTAATTTCATGTCCTGAATGAAACTGGTGTAAACATTACCCTCTAAAAATTGGGGATTTTCCATGATTTTTTGGTGAAAGGCTATGGTTGTGGGTAGTCCAGTGATTGCACATTCTCTTAATGCTCGTTTCATGCGGTTAATGGCTGTGGCTCTGTCGGGACCCCAAACAATTAATTTACCGATGAGGGAGTCGTAATAGGGGGGAATTTGATAATCTGTGTAAACATGAGAGTCTATTCTTACCCCTGGTCCTCCTGGTGGGAGATAACCGCTAATTTTGCCAGGTGCAGGACGAAAATCATGATCTGGATCTTCGGCGTTAATACGGCATTCGATGGCATGACCTCTTAATATTACTTGGTCTTGACTGAGTTTGAGTCTTTCACCTTGGGCGATCCGAATTTGTTCTACTAGGAGATCAACGCCTGTTACCATCTCTGTTACTGGATGTTCTACTTGTATTCTGGTGTTCATTTCCATGAAGTAGAAGTTACCGTGTTTATCCAGGAGAAATTCTATTGTTCCCGCTCCGGTGTAGTTGATGAATTGGGCGGCTCTGACTGCGGCTTTACCCATTTTTTCCCGTAGTTCTGGATCTAGGGCGGGACTGGGTGCTTCTTCTAATAGTTTTTGATTACGGCGCTGAATTGAACAGTCTCTTTCTCCCAGGTGAATAACGTTACCATAACTGTCTGCTAATATCTGAAATTCTATGTGGCGCGGACGTTCAATAAATTTTTCTATGTACACTCCGGCGTTACCAAAGGCTGCTCCTGCTTCTCCTTGGGCTGCATGGAATAGTTTGGCAAATTCATCTTGGGAACGGACAAGGCGCATTCCTCGCCCTCCTCCGCCGGCTGTGGCTTTGATCATGACTGGGTAGCCGATTTCTTTGGCGATCGCCAGTCCTTCGGTTTCTGTTTCTACTAGGCCCTCACTACCTGGAACTGTGGGAACTCCTGCCCTTTGCATGGTTTCTTTGGCTGTGGATTTATCCCCCATTAAGCGAATTGCTTCTGGTGTTGGGCCAATAAAGGCAATTTTGTGATCTGCACAAATTTCTGCAAATCTGGCATTTTCTGATAAAAAACCATACCCTGGATGAATTGCTGTAGCTCCCCGTGTTAAAGCCGCTGCAATAATGTTAGGGATATTCAAATAACTTTTACTGCTGGCTGGTTCGCCAATACAAACCGCTTCATCAGCTAGTTGTACGTGTAAAGCGTTCCGATCCACTGTAGAATGGATAGCAACTGTAGCAATTCCCATTTCTTCACAGGCGCGGAGAACGCGAAGAGCTATTTCTCCTCGATTAGCAATTAGAATTTTGTCAAACTTCATTTTCTAGTTTAGATATTAGTACCGGTAGATTGACATTTTCTCTCATTCCGTTGAAATAAAGCTGTCGCATTACTGTAAATTCTTGCAAATTTGTTAGATGACTGGGGACTGGTGACTGGGAAGATGAATAACCCAATTACCCATTACCTATTACCCAATAAAAAAATTTGGAAAATATCTTCCATTCTTGATTTTTTATGCTATATTGTTATTCTAGGCAACCGTGCGGATGTGGCGGAATTGGTATACGCGCACGCTTGAGGTGCGTGTGGCTTTGCCTTGCGAGTTCGAGTCTCGCCATCCGCATTAATATTTTGGAAAGTTGAATAAACTGATAAGTACAGTTAAGGCGTAATTTGATTGTTACTCAAAATTGCGCTTAAATTTTAGGGATAAAAATGGAAAGGGTTATTTCAGCACTAGGTGTTTTAGTATTTATCAGTATATGCTATG
The DNA here is from genome assembly GCA_004292695.1 of Nostocales cyanobacterium. GTDB lineage: Bacteria > Cyanobacteriota > Cyanobacteriia > Cyanobacteriales > Nostocaceae > Okeanomitos. The sequence continues at coordinate 4,459 of RDXV01000096.1, forward strand.
CAATCTCTGTAAACCGTCATGCTGTGCGTTGGCGAACCATAGCTTGGGGTTTGGGTTTAGAATTTCTGTTAGCATTGGTAATTCTTAAAACATCATGGGGTTTAAAAGTCTTTAAATCTTTGGGTGATATTATCGGTAATTTTCTAGCTTTTTCTGATGTCGGTGCTAAATTTGTCTTTGGTGAGAATTTCAAAGATCATTTTTTTGCTTTTCAAGTTCTCCCAACTATCATCTTTTTCTCTGCTTTTACTGGTTGGGTATACCTTGGGCTGATTGTGGTATAATCGGGACTTTATTGGGAAAAAAGACGATTTTAAATGAATTTTTGGCATATTTAGATTTAAGTGAACTGATTAAGCAGCAGCAAATTTCCCAACGCGCTGCGATTATTACTACTTATGCTTTATGTAATTTTGCTAACATTGGCACAATTGGTATTACAATTGGTAGTATGACTGCTATAGATCCTAACCGTCAGCATGATTTAGCACAGATGGGGGTTAAATCTATGATTGGGGGATTACTTGCTAGTTTTATTACTGCTGGTATTGCGGGAATGTTGGTTTAATTGTCAGCATTTAGCAGTTAGCAAACAGGTGAAAAACTGGATTTTAGGTTTTGAAATTTGAACTAATTAGAAGAGTCTAGAAAAAGGGATCAGTAGGAGCTTCATTGTTCCCAATTCTATGTTAAAATGCTGTATTAATAGGAATTTTCTAGTTGGAGTAATTAGAAATTTTATGAGTATTTTAATTCCTAATGACATCATACAAGCAATAGGTAAAACAGAAAACCTATTAAAACTTGAATTAGCAATTATGATGCTTAGAGATTATCACATCAGTAGTGCTAAAGCTGCGGAATTTGCTGGTTTATCTTTAATAGAATTTCGTCAGGAATTAGCTAAAAGAGACATCTATATTAATTATGATGTGGAAGATTTTCAAGCAGAATTACAAACTTTACATGACATGAGGGATCTGTGATCATTGTTAGTAATACTTCCCCGATTACAAGTTTATCAGCAATTGGTCAGATTCATTTACTGCATGAGATTTATGGAAATATCATTATTCCAAAAGCAGTGTATGAAGAAATGACAGGACTAGGGTATACAGTACCTGGGACGATAGAGGTACAAACTTTAGCTTGGATTGAAACAAAAGAGTTAGAAAATAGATTATTATTGGAACAATTTCCTACAAAATTACATCGTGGTGAATCAGAAACTATTGCTTTAGCGATCGCTCTCAATGCTGATAGGGTTATTATGGATGAAAACCCTGGTAGAAAACACGCCATTAGTTTAGGGTTGAATGTAGTAGGAGTTTTAGGTATTTTATTAATAGCTCAACGTAGGAATTTGATTAATAGCATTAAACCTGCAATGGATGATTTAATAAATAAAGCAGGTTTTCGGATTAATAAAAGATTATATTTAGAGGTTTTGAAAGCAGCACAGGAATCGGAATGAATTTACATCTTTTATCTTTTGGAAGTAAATCCTCTCCAACTGTGTGTACCTCACTCAGATAAAATGCACTGGATTAATTTTGAAATCCCTTTCTATTCCCATAATAAACAGTTTGAAATTCCACTTTATTATTATTAGGATTATAGATAGTATAGGTAGCTTGACCAGGAATACGTCCCACATTTCCCACACCAATCACTTGACGAGGTGTAACTGTTACCGTTTGCGGAGAAATTTTATTGTCAAGAGTGTTAATTTCACTTGTCACAGAACCACCTTCTAACTGATATTGAAAAGTTAAACCAGAACGACCACAAAACAAATTATTTGCTTGCATTCTTGAGAGTCTATCTAACATTTGAATTGGGGGAGTTTCTGGAGTCAGTTCATCACTCACACCTAATGTTGAACCATGAATTAATAAACAATCTAATTCAAAAAAACCAAAATCCAAACTTCTCAACCATTGTACAGTTGAACGAGAAACACAATCCCATAACATCTTGACTGTATCACCCCCATATTTTGCTAATAACTCAGGAGTATCCCCAGAAGGTCCTAAACCATGTAAATTTAAACATTGTTCTTCCCACCAACCTTTACAAATTATTGGTTGTAACTCACCACGACGGGGAGATTTTACCCTTTCTACCAGTTGTTCACATTCTTTAGTTGGTCCTACTAAATCACCCAAAATATATAAAGCATCTACATAACGTTGACGCTTAATATCAGCAATCACAGCTTCATAAGCTGATAAATTACCTTCAATTCCACTTAAAATAACCCACATAATTTGATTTTAGATTTTAGATTTTAGATTTTAGGAGTCAGGAGTCAGGAGTCAGGAGTCAGGAGTCAGGATGTAATAGTTAGGATAAAGAATTTATTTGTTACTCTCAATCACCAATTACCTTGTACAAACATGAGTAGGATCATCTGCTCTTTCTGCAAATTCTAAACCATTTGCTAAACGCCAAGCAAATATTTTTGGTAATCCTTTTTCGATAATTGCTGCACAGGTTTTTTGATAATCATAAGCAACTTCTCGTAATGTCACCTCTTGAGTTTCTTGATCATAAATTACATAAGTTGCATTAGGTCTACCATGTCGCGGTTCTCCCACTGAACCAACATTGATAATTCTCTTTATAGGAGATGTAAAACTAATTTCCTGTGATTTTCCTTGACTATTACTATCAACTTTTACTTGTAAATTACCTGCATCTAAAGTTCTCACATAAGGGACATGAGTATGTCCACAAAATAGCACATCTGCACCTGTAGAAATAACCCTTTCTAAAGCGACAAAAGCATCAAGTTCTGGTAATAAATATTCATGGTTACTATGGGGACTACCATGTACAAAAGCTAAATTTTCCCATTGCAGACTGTAGGGTAAATTGGCTAAAAATTCGCGGTTTTCTGGATGAATTTCTTTATTCGTCCATTCATGAGCTTGGATTCCTCTTTTTTCTGCTAATAATGAAGGATAACTACAATCACAAGCATTCAAACCTTCTACTATATCTTCATCCCAACAACCAACACAGGTAGGAATATCTAAAGAGCGAATTTGGCTAACAACAGCATTGGGATATGGTCCATATCCGACTAAATCACCTACACAAAATATTTTTTCTGCTTTTTGTTTTTCAATATCTAATAATACAGCATCTAAGGCTTCATAATTACCATGAATACATGACATGACTGCTATTTTCATACTGCTTGACCTTCTAATAAAATTTGTTTGACTTGTTGTTGATATTGGGAAATTAAATAATCAGATAAACAACAATCTGATAATGTGGCTTTTAATGCTGGTTCATCTAAATTTTTACCAGATATTTCCAAACCACTAAAACGCTGTGGTCTACCTTCTAAATATCTGGGTAAATTTAATTCTAAAAATCCTGTTTGAGGTACACCAGCGACAAAATCACAATATATGGAACGTCCATCATTGACATCAAAAATACCTTTAGCGCGGACAACTTCACCATAAGCACCATGAGTTATTTCATACCAAAAATCCTCTAAACTATTTTCATCAATTACTTGACCAGTTGTACACACTCGCCAAATATTTTCTATTTTAATTGTTTCTACAGGTGCGCCATTTATAATTTCCTCCGTCCATGTATGATATTCTGAGTTTTGATAATTGGGTGGTAAAATAGCAACTGCACGATAATTGAGATTATCTAATATTTGTGATGTTGTTGATAATTCTAGGTAAGAACCTAATTCTATATAAACATGATTTGCTTCTGGGATTTGATGAATAAATTCAATTTCTTGACCATCACCAAAAACTTTAATTCCTGGAAATTCAGCAGCTATACAATTTTGATCAATTAATACTTTTCCTGTTCCTGGACTGAAATATATTAATTTCTCAAATTTTTCAGAAGATTTGATTTGTCTGATTTGTTGACTAATCCAGGTGGTTTTTCCTGTTCCAGATAATCCAGCTATAACGGTAATACTTGGTATATTCATGAGCAATTAGAATTATAATTAGAATGATAATTAAAATGATGACTGATGAGGAATAATTTCTACAGAATTAAAGAAACAACTTCTTGCACCAGTATGACAGGCAATATCGCCAATTTGCTCAATTTTTATCAGAATTGTATCACCATCACAGTCATACAAAAGCTCTTTTACTTTTTGAATATGTCCAGAGGTCGCGCCTTTATGCCATAATTCAGAACGGGAACGACTCCAATAATGAGCTTCACCTGTGGCTAGGGTTTTTTGAATTGATTCTGCGTTCATCCAAGCCATCATTAATATAGTACCATCACGGTAATCTTGAGCGATCGCGGGAATTAAACCTTGGGAGTTAAATTTTAAGTTTCTAATCATTTCAGATGCGAGAATCATATCTAATAAATTATGAATAAATTAATTACTTAATTACAACAGGAGTCAGGAGTCAGGAGTCAGGAATGAATATAAAAGAACTTGTTTTATATTCTCTATTTTTTTTCACTGTCACCTGTCACCTGTCACCTGTCACCTGTCACCTGTCACCTGTCACCTAACTCTAGACTCTAGTGAAAATTTGCATTGTGTCGAATCAAATTCATAAATTCTTCACGAGTGCGTGCATCTTCTGAAAATACACCACGCATTGCACTGGTGACAGTCCAAGAACCGGGTTTTTGCACACCACGCATTACCATACACATATGAGTTGCTTCTACAACAACTGCAACTCCTTTTGGTTTGAGTAAACCTTGCAGTGCGTCAGCTATTTGTAAAGTCAGACGTTCTTGAACTTGTAAACGTCTTGCATACATTTCACAAATGCGGGCGATTTTTGATAAACCAATGACTTTACCATTAGGAATATAAGCGACATGAGCGCGGCCAATCACTGGTAAAATATGGTGTTCACAAGAACTGAAAATGTCAATATCTCGCACCAATACCATTTCATCAGCACTTTCTGTAAACACTGCTCCATTTAACAATTCATCCAAGGATTCATGATATCCTTTGGTGAGAAATTGTAAGGCTTTAACAACTCTTTTAGGAGTATCTTTCAACCCTTCCCTGTCAGGATTTTCTCCTAGTCCAATCAGCAATGTTCTGACAGCTTGCATCATTTCTGCTTCTGTAACTTTGGGTTGTTGCTGAGTGGATAAAGATGACACAACTTGATCAGCAGAATTGAGAACGGGACTAATTGATAAAGTCATTGTTTTCTTTGGATTTGATAAATTATTTGTTGGTTAATAGCTCATGCAAGATGAATCGCTATTAACTTTTTTGGGAAATTACTTAACACTTATTTATCATAGCAGACAATTGTTAAGTTTTGTATAAATTTCGGTTTTATCCAAATTTCTGCCAATGAAAACTACCTGATTTTTAGGTGAAGTTTGCCATTCATCAGCATTTAAGTTATAACGAGGTCCACTCAGTTGAAAAATATGCCGCAACTCACTATCACTAAACCATAAAATGCCCTTAGCTCTAAATACATCCTGTGGCATTTCTTCAGCGAGAAATTCCTCAAATTTATGGACATCAAATGGTCTATCTGCTTGAAAGGAGATTGATACAAAACCATCATTTTCTAAATGGTGTGAATGATGATGATGATGTTCATGGTGTTCATGGTCATGGTGGTGATGTTCATGATCATGATGATGGTGTTCATGTTCGTGAGTATCTTCTAGCTCATCAGTAATATACTCATCTTTTGGTGTTAAGCCCACACCTAAAATTAATGGTAATGGAACTTGACAATGTTGAGTATGTAAAATTTTCGCTCCCTGTTTCACATCATGAATAAAATCTTCTATTTCTTGCCGTTTATCAGAGTCCACAAGGTCTGTTTTATTCAGGAGAATAATATCACCATAGATAATTTGTTTTAATGCTGCTTCACTTTCAAAATGTTGTTGATCAAATGTCTCTGCATCTACGATAGTAATAATTGAATCTAGATTAGTTAAATCTCTGAGTTCTTTTCCCAAAAAAGTTAAAATTATGGGTAAAGGATCTGCTACTCCTGTGGTTTCAATAACTAAATAATCAATTTTTTCTTCTCTTTCTAAAATTCTATACACTGCATCAACTAAACCATCATTAATGGTGCAGCATATACAACCATTGCTAAGTTCTACCATATCTTGGTCTACGGATACTAGCAGTTGGCTATCAATATCAATATCACCAAATTCATTGACGAGAACTGCAACTTTTAAATCTTGTTTATTTTGGAGAATTTGATTTAATAATGTGGTTTTTCCACTACCTAAAAATCCTGTAATGATAGTGACAGGCATTCCTGTTTTGGGAATAGCTGGAATTGTATTTACAGTGGATTCTGTTACAGTGTTCATATTTAAACCTTGTGAATTGAAAATGTTGATGTTTGAAATTAATCAAAAAAATTAACCGCTTGTCAAATTTAAGCTGTCTTGTAAATACTTGACAAATTCAGCTAAATTTAAAACTCCTAAATCTCCCGATTTTCTACTTCTGACACTCAAAGTTTTATTTTCTACTTCCTTCTTACCAACCACAGCAACAACAGGAATTTTTTCTAGTTCTGCTGTGCGAATCTGTTTACCTAAACGCTCACCACTGCTATCTACTTCTACTCTAAATCCGCTTTTTTGTAAATCATTTGCTACGGATGTTGCATATTCTCGAAAATCATCACTTACAGGTAAAAGTCGCAGTTGTACAGGTGCTAACCAGAGGGGAAAATCACCTGCATAATTCTCGATTAAAATGCCAAAAAAGCGTTCTAAAGAACCAAAAATAGCCCGATGAATCATGATAGGTTGTTGACGACTACCATCGGATGCTATATATTCCATTTGGAATCTTTGGGGTAAATTAAAATCTACCTGAATTGTGGAACATTGCCATAAACGACCGATAGCATCTCTAATTTTAATGTCTATCTTTGGTCCATAAAAAGCTCCGCCTCCTGCATCTATAATATAATTCCAACCTTTAGCATTTAAAGCTTCTTCTAGTGCTGTGGTTGCTAATTCCCAAACGTCATCATTACCTACTGATTTATCTGGACGGGTGGAAAGATTGACTTCATATTGTTTAAAGCCAAAATCTGATAAAATTCGCTCGGTGAGGTTTAAAACTCCTAAAATTTCTGCGGCTATTTGTTCAGGTAAACAAAAGATATGGGCATCATCTTGAGTAAAGCCTCTGACTCGCATTAAACCATGTAATGCTCCAGAACGTTCATAGCGGTATACTGTTCCCAGTTCTGCCCATCTTAATGGTAATTCTCGATAGGAATGGAGTTGATGTTTGTAAGTTAGTACATGAAAAGGGCAATTCATGGGCTTAATTTGATAAGCCTGATTTTCTACGTCCATTGAGTCAAACATATTCTCTTGATAGAAGTCAAAATGACCCGATGTTTTCCATAAATCGAGATTGGCTACATGAGGTGTATATAATAGTTGATAACCAGATTCGAGGTGAGCTTTGCGCCAATAATCTTCTATAATGTAGCGAATAATTGCACCTTTAGGATGCCAAAATACTAAGCCACCTCCAGCTTCTTCTTGAATACTAAATAAATTTAGTTCTTGACCTAATTTTCGATGATCTCGACGGAGTGCTTCTTCTCTTTGTTGTAGATAAGTTTCTAGTTCGGCTTTTGTTGTCCAAGCTGTACCATAAATTCTTTGTAGTTGCTGTTTGGTTTCATCCCCTTGCCAATAAGCACCGGCAACATTTAATAATTTAAAGGCATCAGCGTCAATTTCTCCGGTAAAGTTTAGGTGTGGACCTGCACACAAGTCCCACCAATAATTATTAGTTGGTTTAATATCTGTGACAAACAATGAAGGTTCGGAGTTACCAGTTTCAGGAGTACCAATAAAGTAACGGGTGATAATTTCTGATGCGGGAATGCGTTCTAAGATTTCTAATTTGTAGGGTTCATTTAATTCGGTAATTTCGGCGCGAATTTCTGCTCTTTCTACTTCTTCGCGGATAATAGGTAAATTCGCTTTTATTATCCGTCGCATTTCAACTTCAATTTTTGCCAAGTCATCGCTAGTGATGCTGACTGGACAATCAAAATCGTAGTAAAATCCTGTTTCTGTGACAGGTCCAATTGCTACTTTAGTTCCTGGAAATAACTTTTGTACCGCCATTGCCATTATATGGGTGCTTGTATGGCGAATGTGTGTGAGTTTTTCGCCTTCTTGCTCGTTTAAGCTGTCTTGTGACTGGGTTAGTGAACTGACCATAGCAAAAAAATGATAATCGTTATCAGTCTAGCGCAAAAAGGCCTGAATGTTACCAAGTTTGAAGTTTATTTTTTTTGGTGATTGGTGATTGGTGACTGGGTTATTAACTTCCCTTTCCTCCCCATCTCCCCATCGCCCCACCTCCCCATCTCCCCACCTCCCCATCTCCCTATCACTTCACATCCTTTTTAACTGGCTTTAATTTCTGTAATACTAGGTGAAAAAGCTACACTGGGTTTAACTATTGCCGGAACGATTTTTTCACAGGCCATTCTTGCACCGGATAGGTTTCTAGCGGTGGGTCCTACTTGCAATGCTGCTAAACCACCCATGATAAATAATTCACAACCAGGCCAACGCAGATGGGTGTCTAAAACTGGTAAACCGTTAACTATTTGGGTGGGATAGGTGGCTAAAATGTCCTGTAGTAAGGGTTCTGTGGTGACATCAAATTTAGTACCTGTGGCTAACCAAATATAATCAAAGTTGTAAATATTACCGTTATTACATTCTACCTGCCAGTTATTATTTATCCACTCGGCTTTGACTATTTGACAGTTTTCATCAATGATAATATTACCACGATGCTTTTCTTTACGGAGTTGGGTGGCTATTTCTGGTGTGATAGAACCACCGTTTCTAGCTTCTTGAATGAGTTTCCAGCGTTGTTGCCAATTTTGCTCAAAAAATCCTTTGAGATATTTGGGTCCTAACCAACCGGGTGCAGCGTCAAATAGCTTTTCTGATAATTGTCGGCGCATCATTAAGTGAACTTTTACACCGCGAGAAATTGCACCAACGGCTAAATGTCCACTGGTTAAACCACCACCGACTATTAAAACTCTTTGACCTGCTAAACTGTGATGTTTACGTAAATCTACAGTGTGAGAATGGCTGAGTCTATCTTGAGGATACTCTGTTTTAATTTGATTTACCCAATCAGGGATGTTGATTTTACCGCTACCTGTTGCTAACACTACCCTCCGTGCAGTGACGGTTTTTCCATCTGACAGCCCTAATTGAAATTGAGGACGTAAATGATCTGAAAGGGGTTTAATGCTGGTTACAGCTAAAGGAATGACTTGATCCTGTAACTTTTCTTCAGTGATTACATCCTGGCAAAAATCCGCAAATAGGTTTGTGCCGGGTAAGTCGTAGGGGGGAAAAAGTTCCAGAGAACGAGATTCAGCAAATTTCCTTAAAGCGAAGGGGTTAGGGTGGGGATGATGCACTGCTGGGGATCTTAAATGGGGAATTTCCAAAGCTGCAAATTGCTGTTTCCAGCGACTCAACCATGAACCACTAGGATCAAATACAGCGAGTCTACTTTTAATGGATTGGCGTTTTTGCAAGAGATGGGCAACTAAAGTCAGTGCATGAGGTCCAGCACCAATAATTGCTAAATCTATTTTCATCATAGGGTGTAGGGTGTGTGGGGTGATGGGGAGGTAGGGTGATGGGGAGAATAAATAATTAACTGTCACCTGTCACCTGTCAACTGTCACCTGCGTTACATCAACATCAAAGCCACTTCTTTGGCAAAGTAGGTTAAAATTAAATCTGCACCAGCCCGTTTCATGCTGGTTAAAGTTTCTAAAATTACCTTTTTCTCATCTATCCAACCATTAGCGGCTGCGGCTTTGATCATTGCGTACTCACCGCTAACGTTGTATGCTGCTACGGGTAAGTTAGTATTGATTTTGACTTGATGGATAATATCGAGATAAGCTAGGGCAGGTTTCACCATGACGATATCTGCACCTTCAGCAATATCTAATTCCACTTCTTTTAAAGCTTCTTTGCTATTACCTGCATCCATTTGATAGGTTTTTTTATCACCAAATTTCGGCGCGGAATCTAAAGCATCCCGGAATGGTCCATAATAGGCTGATGCGTATTTTGCCGAGTATGCTAAAATACCGACATTAATATAACCTTCTGCGTCTAAAGCTTTACGAATTGCCCCGACTCTACCATCCATCATGTCAGAAGGAGCGACAAAATCAGCACCGGCTTGAGCTTGGGAAAGTGCCATTTTTGCCAATACTTCTACGGTGGGGTCGTTCAAAATAACACCGTTTTCATCTACTAAACCATCATGACCGTGTGTGGTGAAGGGATCAAGGGCGACATCGGTAATAACGATGATGTCGGGAACGGCGTTTTTGATCGCTTTGACGGTTTTTTGTACTAAACCTTCTGGGTTGTAGCTTTCTGTACCTGTGTCGTCTTTTTTGTCTTCTGGAATAACTGGGAACAGGGCGATCGCCTTAATTCCCAATTGTGACACTTGGGCTATTTCTTTTAACAGTAGATCCAAAGAATAACGATAACATCCCGGCATGGAAGGAATTTCTACTTTTTGTCCTTCCCCGGTCATCACAAACATAGGATAGATCAGGTCATCTACTGTGAGTGTGGTTTCCCTGATCATGTTCCGTAGGGTTTGGGTTCGCCGCAAACGACGGGGACGATGAACCACGTTTAATGACTGATCAGGTTGGGAATTTGCAGACAGCATATAACCTTACATTGATTTTTCTGAAATGATAATCATTATTATAAAGCAGAGAATTATTTTTTCACTAAGGAAAGAATTAAAATTATAGTTGCACATTACATCCTATATCTCTAAAATAGATATTTGTATAAATAAAGTACATACATACTTGCTTTTGCATAAAAGCAAAAATAAGCAAAAGCGCAAAATCAGAAATAAATTAATTTAGAGTATGGTTTAAATACATGAAAAATGCTGTAATTGTAAAATTCAAAATTGTAAAAATGTTGTGGGGTGGGCATCCTGCCCGCTCTTGTTTAGCTCACCCAAAGGAAAGATACTGTAAATGAAATTTAGACCATTAACAGGGAATGAACTAAACTAATAGTTTGGATATTTGCCCACATTACTAGCGACGAAATATTGTCATGGCACTACGTACTGTGTCTGGTTGGATCAACAAGAAAAAACAACCTTCTCTGGTATTAACGCTTTCAGCTACAGCATTATTAATTGGTGCTGGAAGTGCAGCTTACTGGTTTTTTACTCATACACAACCATCTGCAAGAAATTTACCAGTAGGTGTAAATATTATTCCTCAAGATGCTTTATTTACCATTTCCTTAACTACAGATACTCAGGAATGGTCAAAATTAAAACAATTGGCAAAAACAGCAACAAAAAGTGAAGTTGAAAAAAACTTATTACAACTAAAAAATCGGTTTCTGAAAAATAATGGTTACGACTTTGATCAAGATATTAAACCTTGGGTGGGAGATGAGGTGACAATTGCGGTTTTACCTGGGAATGTGTTTAATGCTGAATCTAAACCTTTAGAAAATAATCAAACTGTTCCTCAAACGATTCCTCAACAGTCAATGATGATGGTTTTACCAATTAAAAAATCAGAATTTGCTGATAAGTTGTTGACACAACCTCAGTTATTAAAACAAGGTAAATGGGTAGAGAGTAATTATCAAGGAATTACGATCAAACAAACTGAAACAAAAACAGGAGAAAAACTAGCTGCTGCGGTAATTAACCAGCAATTTTTAGTGATTACAGATGATATTAAAACTACAGAAAAAACTATTGACAGTTATCAAAATCAAACATCTTTATCACAATTAACTAGCTTTGCGGAAAATGTCTCTAAAATTAATGCTGATAAACCTTTTGCCCAATTTTATATTAATATACCGACAGCTGCTAAAATTGCAGCACAAACCCCTAATAATGCTTTACCTGCTCAGGTATTAACACAGTTAAAAAGTAATCAAGGTTTAGCTGGTAAATTGATTTTAGAACCAAAGGGAATGAGGTTAAAAGGTGTTTCCTGGTTAAACCCTAATAGTCAAAGATTATTAGCAGTAGAAAATAAAGCGGTAAATATGCAAAATTTGCTACCTAGTGAAACTTTAATGATGTTTTCTGGGAGTAATTTAAGTAGATTTTGGTATGATTATAATTCGACTGCTAAAGGTAATAATTTAGCACCTGTAAAACCGGAAGAATTGAGAAAAAATGTGAAATCTCTGTTGAATTTAGATTTAGAAAAAGATTTACTAAACTGGATGAGTGGGGAGTTTTCTGTAGCTATTATTCCCAATAGTCCTAAAGATGCTACACCTGATAATTTTCGGGCAGGTTTGGTGTTTATGGTGAAAACTGGTAATTCTGAAAGTGAAAAACGTAAGTCTGCTGAAAATACGTTAGCCAAATTAAATGATGTGGTTAAAAATCAATATCAATTTCAGGTACAACCTGCTAATATAAATGGTCAAGATGTTGTTAATTGGATTTCACCTTTTGGGACTTTAACTGCTACTTATGGTTGGTTAAATGATGATGTTTTGTTTTTTGTTTTCGGCGCTCCTGTAACTGATAAAATTGTTTTATCGTCTCAGTCAAAGTTAGCTAGTAATTTGTCATTCAAAGAATCTATAAATCAAGAATTAAAACCAGCTAATAGTTTATTGTTTATGGATATGAGACAGGAAGTGAAAAATTTAATTTTTAATCCTGGTTTGTTTGGTAAAAATACTTTTTTATCAGAGGTAAAAACTATTGGTTTGACGACTAAGGTTAACAATAATCGTAGTCAAGAATATGATATTATGTTGGAGTTTCAAGGAAATGAATAAGTGAAGATAGTTAAATGTCAATGATATCTAAATATCAATTTTATCCCCCTTAAAAGGGGGACTACGAACTATTTAATTAGGTTTTTTAACTAGGTTTTTTACTCCAACCGGGTTTGACTACTTGACGACTTCTAGCAATTACTAAAGCGTCGTTTTCTACGTCTTCTGTGACTGTTGAACCTGCGGCGATATAAACATCATTACCGATGTTAATAGGTGCAACTAAAACACTGTTAGATCCGGTTTTGGTGCGATCGCCTATTCTGGTTCTGTGTTTTCTGACTCCATCATAATTCGCGGTAATTGTTCCTGCACCTACATTTACTTGAGTTCCCGCTGTGGTATCACCTAAATAAGAAAGATGTGCTACGTTGGTGCGATCGCCTAATTGACTATTTTTCAATTCTACAAAGTTACCAATACGGCAATTTTCACCTACTTCTGCATGACCTCGTAAATGTGCATAGGGTCCTATTCTTGTTCCTGTACCGACAAAACTATCTGTAATTACAGAATATTGAACGGTGACATTTTCACCTAATTGACTATTTTCAATTAAACTTCCAGGACCAATACGACTACCAGATTTAATTAAGGTTTTTCCTCTTAAATGGGTTTGGGGTTCAATGATTACATCTGGTTCTAATTCTACGGTTTCATCAATAGTAATACTAGCAGGATCATTTAATGTTACTCCTGCTAATAACCATTTTTCCTTGATTCTTTTTTGCAGAATATCATTAGCGTTTGCTAATTGTAATCTATCATTAATTCCCAAAATTTCCTGCTCATCTTCCACATCTACGGCCATAACTTTACCTACTTGGGTAACAGCATCGGTGAGATAATATTCTTTTTGAGCATTATCATTTTTTAAATGTGGTAATACTTTGGATAATTCAGACCAACGGAAACAGTAAATACCAGCATTGACACGTTTATTTTCTCGCTGTTGGGGTGTACAATCTTTATGTTCCACCATTTGTTGTACAACTCCCTCATTATCACAAAAAACTCTACCGTAACCTTGAGGATTTGCTAATTTTGCTGTCAGAATAGTACAGAAATTTTGATGATCTTGATGGATTTTTAAGAGGTTATTTAAAGTTTCTGTTCTCAATAAAGGTACATCACCATTGAGAATTAATAAATCTCCCTCATATCCCCGTAAATTAGGTAATAATTGTTGGATAGCGTGACCTGTTCCCAATTGTTCAGTTTGTTCTACAAACTCTATTTCTGGAATATGTTCTAAAGAGTTTTTTACTTCTTCAGACTTGTAACCAACAATTACTAATTTGCGGGTAGGTGAAAATGGTTCAACACTATGAATAACACGCTCAACTAAGGTTTTTCCTCCCAAAGAATGTAAAACTTTAGGGAGATGAGATTTCATTCTAGTACCTTTTCCAGCGGCGAGAATTGCGACAACAACCATAATTAACTATCAGTAAATTTCCAAAAATTGCCAAAAAATTCCCAACTTTATGTTTTTAGGATTTTGCAGATTCAGTTTTAAATCATATCAGTTTTAAATCATATCAGTTAATTCCATCTTTTTCTCCATTGAGAAGTCGGTTCTAAATTAGAATTTTCTTGTTCTTGCTGTCTTCGTTGAATGATAATTTCAGCAGGATCAGTTAATTGCGGATCACGATAGGGAATAGCAGCACGGGTTTGTAAATGTTCTATTTCCGCTTGGGAAAGGGGATAAGTATTTTTAATTTCTTGTTCCCTATATTGTGGGTATGCAGCTATTGTACCAGGAGTTCGTCTCCCTACCGGTGCAGTAGAACCTATGATTAAACCAGCATTTAAAAGCGCAGTCCGTACAGCAGCAGCACAGGAATATGTTGCTAATAAACCTGTGGGAGATAAACATAAAACCACATTTTCTATAAATTCTATTGTCCATAATTGTGGACATTGGGGAGGTGAAAAAGGATCAAGAAAAATAGCATCAGCTAAAAAACCAGATGTTCTAATTTCTTGGATAGTTTTTCTTGCATCACCAATGAATAATTTAGCTTGGAGGCGATCGCCATAACAATAATTTTCAAAAGCCAAATCTGTTAAAATCTTGATATACCTTTCATCCCAATCACTAAATATATTCTCATTAATTGCAGTTTGGGGAACTACTGAATTTATTTCTAAACCCATCACTTCTACAAAACAATCAGAATTTTCTTGCCAAATTACCTCTAAAGCTGCCGCTGTATTGTATCCTAAACCATAGCAAACATCTAAAATTTTCACTTTACCTGTTTTCGCCAATGTTTTCACCTGAGTAGGGAAAGCAAATTTTTGATAACTTTCCTGTTTTGCACCAAAATTACTATGAAAAGCCTCATTAAATTCCTGAGAGAAAAAAGTCAAAGAACCATCTTTAGTCGGATGAATAATTAAATTATCTTGATCTGATATCATTTTTGTATTTACTGGATTTTTTGTTTATAGTAAAATAAAACCATGAATAATCAATTTTCTGTTACCTCTCAATGGCTATTTGAAAATTTCAATAATTCTCAAGTCGTAATTATTGATTGTCGGTTTTCATTAGCAGATCCAAAATTAGGATTTAATCAATATCAAACCAGTCACATTCCCGGTGCTTATTATTTAGACCTAAATCAAGACTTATCCAGTCCTGTTGCTGAACATGGAGGAAGACACCCATTACCGGATATTGATAAATTAGCTGCTAAGTTAGCAAAAATGGGAATAG
>RDXV01000097.1 GCA_004292695.1 Nostocales cyanobacterium
TCCCCTGCCCCCCCTGCTCCCCCTGCTCCCCCTGCCTCCCCTGCCTCCCCCAGTTTTAAGTTTTGAGGGTTTCCCAACCTACTCCTTGATAACCATATTCAAATATTTCTGGGTGTAAAATCTCCGCGAGAATTTCTACCGAGTCCACTAAACGCGGTCCTGGACGGTTAAAGTAGGCGTTACCATCAGTGACAAATACTCTCCCTGCTTTGACTGCGTGCAGTTTTTCCCATTCTGGATGTAAAGTTAATGGTTTTGCTTCTTCCTGAGTTCTTTGTAAATCAAAACCAGAAGGCATGAAAATTATTACATCAGGATTACTAGCCACTAATGTCTCCCAATTGACACGCACTGAAGGTTTACCTACAGCACTAAATAAAGTCTGTCCACCTGCTAAATGAACTAATTCAGGAATCCAATTTGCCGCAGTCATCAAGGGATCAGTCCATTCAATGCAAGCTACTGTAGGCATTTCTGTGATCGAAAGTCCTTGAATTCTTCTGTTGCAAATTTTTACTCTGGCTTCTAAATTTTCTAGTATTTTTACTGAATCAATGCCGAAGATATGAGCTAATCTTTCTATATCACTCCATACATCCCGTAAAGTGCTAGGTTGTAAGGAAATTATTTGGGGTGAAGTGTGGGTAAGTTGGGTAATAGCTTGTTCTACTTCCGGTAAACTCACTGCACAAACATCACATTGATCTTGGGTAAGAATGTGGGTAGGTTGCAGTTTTTCTAATACGTCTACTTTGATCCTGTGAATACTTAAAGCAGACTGTAAAATTTTACTTATATCATTGTGAATGGTATTACTAGGTACATGACCGTTGAACCGGGCTTGGGTACAAACTGGCAGATGAGTAATTTCTGGGGGATAATCACATTCATGCGATCGCCCTACTATAGCATTTTGTAAACCCAATACCGCCGCTATTTCCGTCGCGCTAGGAATGAGAGAAACAATTCTTATATCTGTATCTATCATAAGTTTTACCTCCTGGGATAGAAGTTCTCAGAATCAGGAGTTAAGGATAAAGTTGAATGCTTTTTTTAACATCTGTCTTTAATGTTATTGTTGCAGATTTTCGGTAATTAAGTATCTATCTTGAGGAGAATTTGTAAACTGACTGACTTCGTTGATGTAGGATATCGTTCTCATTGCAATTTTAATCGCTTATAATTTACAAATATTCACACAAATATTCACAAATTACATTTACCAGCAGTTTTTGAGACATGACAACAATTAATACTCACCCCAAACCCAGACAAAATTCAGCTTTTAAACACCTGATGTCTATTCACTGGTGGATGTCTATTGGTTATTTAATCTTATTTTGCACCGGTACAATTATGGCCAGGTTGCCAAGAGAGGTTTTTATTCGTCCATCAATGTATGATTTTCACAAATCAATTGGTGCTTTAACAATGGCCATTCTTACCTGGAGAATTTTAGTATTGTTGCGGGTTTGGTGGCGCAAATATACTAAAAAATTTCCTAAGTTTACTCCTGAATGGATCAAAACTGTCGCCCTGCATACCAGTTTGTATATCTTTATGTGGGTTGTTCCTGTAACTGGTTTTTTGCTTTCTAACTCTTTTAAAAGTAATAATGTCAAAGTTTTTGGAATTGTTTTACCTGATATGTTCCCAGAAAAGTCAGCAATGGTAGAAATAGGTAGAAGTTTACATTTTTGGTTAGGATACACATTTTTGGCTTTTATTATTCTCCACTCCATCCAGCAAAAAAAAGTAGTGCGATCTCTATGGCGAAAATTTACCAAAGCTATCACACCTAAACACAAATTATCCAACAATTAATCAAGTAATGAATGAATCACTTAGTTAATTATTTCTCGTTATCTTGTTGATGATTATTTGTGTTATTGTCTACTTCCAACAACCTAGACATAAACACATCTGGTTTCCTACTCATCACCGAGATAACTTTATCTATGGCTATAATTTCCTCAATTTTGACTACCATTTCCCACAAAGTGTCTTCTTCAGTTTCTTTATTGTGAGTTTTGTGTTTAAACCACAATAAGTCATCTACAACGTTAATAATTCTGGAAAAGTACCACTTATCCCTTATCAGCAACCATATTTCCTTATCTACGTAGGTTTCCAGGATAGATTTCATAATATGTGAGATAACAAAAACTTATAAATTACATAATATTCGCATATCAAATTACATAGCAACGGTAATTCTAATTATCTTAGGGAATCAATTGTTACTATTTTTTCAGAATAAGTCCGTAATATTACGTTAAAAGCTGGCAAAAATAAAAACTACTTGATTATATTTATCATCAATCATTATTTTCACTGAGCTTATCCAGTAATTTCAGAATAATATCACCATCTTCCGCATCAGGTACTTTACGGAGATAAATTTGTAAATCTTCTACAGCTTGGGTAAAATGTCCTAACTGATAATACAGTAAACCCCGATCTCTGATCTCTAAACTAACATCGGGGAATAATAGTAAAATTCGCTCTACCACAGATAAGGTTTTTTCTAAATCCTGGTTTTTTAGGTAAATATATTTTAAATTTGTGAGCATTCTGGCTAAAAAATGCTTATTACTCACTACGTCTAAAAATTCCGGTCGTAAAGTAACTGATTGCTGGTAAATTTGAGATAATCTTTCTTGGCAGTCTTGGGTAAACATTACCTCACCACCATTGAAAGCATCCACAAAAATCTCGATATCTGCAATATCTGGACGGATTAAAAAATGTCCTGGCATTCCTATTCCCACCATTGGGAAGTTAACACGTTTGGCAACTTCCATGTATACTAGGGATAAAGTGATGGGAATTCCGGTTCTACGTTCAATAACGTCATTTAAAAAACTGTTACGCGGATCATAATAATCAATTTTATTGCCGCTAAATCCTAACTCTTCATATAAATACTGATTAATACTTTGAATCATCCGCAGCGGATAGGGGGAAGATGGTAAACGATCTTCTAATTCTGTTGCCATTGTATCAAAGGCATTTAAGTATTCTTCTGGATCTAAATGGGGATATTCTTCCTGGGCGATATATAAAGCAGCCTTAGCCAAGTTGATAGCCTCGTCAGGTTGCTGAATCTCTTGGTAAAAATATTGACGTGGTGACGAGAAGTTCATAGGCTTTAGGCATGAGGCGACATATTCCTATTTTAAGTTAATTGCGGGAGTTTGGAGCGTTCGGATCTCAAAATCGCATTTTTATTGGGTTTTGTGTAACCTAATTTTTTTATTAGTGTTTAGTAAATATACTTACTAAGAATCAACAGCATGGAAACTATTGATGTGTAAATACACCAAAAGTATTATTTTTACCAACTTTATAATAACTTCAAAGAGCAGTAGCTATTAAGTACACTGATAAATTAAGTAAAAAGCCTGATTTCGTAAGTGTTTTAACGCTACCCCCCCCCCGAAAATAGTATTTTTTCTGACAGTGAATTTTCTGTGAAGATGCAAAAAACTGCTTTACAAGGACAAAAAAGCCGTGATAATATCAGTCGCATTGAAGGTAACAAAAAACGATAGATATAGTTCACTTAGGGACGCGAGAATTTATTTCTTGCAATATTAAGTATTGATACTCACCATTGCCTTAAACCAATAATTATTCAAGAGAGAACCAAAATGAAAATCTCCAGCCTTGTACTTGGAACACTCACAGCTGTATCTTGTGGTTTCTCAGTTGCAGCTATTCCCACATCTGCTTTTGCTGCTAGTCTTGTAGATGTAGATTTGGAACTCTCACTGCTCCAAGATGTATCTGGCAGTATAGACTCTAACGAATTTAAACTCCTAAAAACTGGTTATGTAAATGCTTTCTCAAATCCAGACCTTTTTAACAATTTCATTTCTAAAGGAAAATACGGCAAAATTGCTGTTAACTATATCTACTGGTCTGGTGGAAGTAGTCAACAAGAAACTGTTGGTTGGACTTTAATTGATAGCGTAGCAGCTTCACAAAACTTTGCTAACCTCATCAATACAGCATCTCGTCCTTTTTCTGGTCTGACTGCTCCTGGTTCGGCAATAAATTTTGCTACTCCCAAATTCTTTAATAATGCCTTTGAAGGAACTCGTCAAGTTATAGATATATCTGGTGATGGCGCTCAAAATAATGGTGCTGACACAGCTGCTGCCAGAGATGCCGCTTTAGCAGCTGGTGTTGATACTATTAACGGTATAGTAATTCTTGGTGAATCTGGACTGGAAACCTTCTATAAAAATAAGGTTATTGGCGGTACTAATGCCTCTGGTAATCCAGCCTTTTTGGCAACTGCCACTGGCTTCGACACCTTTAGTCAAGCAATTACTCAGAAACTGAAGGAAGAAATCGCACCTACTCCTGTTCCCGAACCCACTTCTATCATCGGTATTTTAGGTTTAGGTGCTTTTGGTGTCACCACTCTCCGCAAACGCAAAGCCACAGTTAAAGCATAGATTTATTAATTAAATATAATTCTATTTCTGCCGTGTCAAATTTCGACATGGCATTTTTGTCTGAATCAGGATTTCCAGGATTTTAGGATTTATAGGATTGTGATATTTTAAGTTATTGGTTATCAAGAATGATTTCATGATTTACAGAAGATTGCAGATCCATAAGGTACAGAATCTAACTTGAAACCTAGTCACAAAGCTAGTTTTACCTCCTGCCCCCTGTGATGATTGGTTTAAATAAAAGAGGTAATGTATGACTGATATTTATGAATTAATGAAAAGAATTAAATCCCGTCCGGGAATGTATTTAGGAAAACCGTATGTTACTCGATTAAAGGCGTTTTTAGATGGTTATATTGGTGCAAGAAATGATTTAGGTTTTCCTCTCAAAGAACAGGAAGAAACTTTGAATAGGTTTCAACAGTGGATACAATCAAGATATAATATTAAATCTTCTCAGTCTTGGGCAGATATCATTTTATTTTATTCTGTTGACGAAACGGATGGGTTAAATAAATTTTTTGATTTGTTTGATAAGTTTATAAGTGATGAAAACGAATCTGGTAAATTAACAAGTGAAGTTGAGATTATCTCTACTTATAATCATTAGGAGTTAATATAATTCTACTTCAGCCGTGTAAAATTTCGACATGGCATTTTTGTTTTTGGTATTAAAGAAACAGTTTCTATCCCTATTTAGTTTCCTGACTAATTAAATCAATTATTTCTATAATATTCCTACAAATGCTTGCATAAACATTAGTTTCTTCCTCAATATGGACATGATGCGGAAAATTTGGTAAGTTAGGAAAATGCTCTACATTATCCCATCTTTTTATTAACTGGGTTTTAGTAGTATCCATCCATTGATAGCGATAGGTTTCCGTAATACATTTATTTCCCTTGACTTTAAAAAATTCCACCACTTCTAAAAAATCACCATTCGTTAAATTCAATCTTGCCCGAAAATAACCTTGATCAGATAATGCTCTTTCTTTAACAATATCAATTTTATCAATTATCGAACTGGTAATTAATTTAGCTTTTATTTCCGTTAAATAATCATCAACAATCATATTCAATTTAAGATTGAAGTAACGCTAAACGAGCTTGTAAATCAGACCACATTTGATAAAAAGCACTCCATTCTACAAAATCCGTTTTATCTCCTAATTCACCTCTTGTAAATTGCTGATAAAACTCCGCAGATGATAATTGATACTGTTGTTCAAATACTTGCAAATCGCTTTCTAATTCTCTAATTTGCTGTTGAATATGGTCTCTTTCTTGATGAATAATCTTTCTCAGTGATGAAGCTAAAATATCACTATATCCTCCTTGTTGAGAAAGTGCTTCTAGAACTTTTAATTGATTGATGATTTCTGCTTGATTTGTCATGATTAGTAAAACACTAAATGTTGAATATATAGGGGTTTAGAATTGCTAAACCCTTACCTTTGTCTTCTGATGTCTTCTGAAAATTTACTGCAAAACCTAATTAAATCTAGCTATTAATTCCTCACGAGATAATTGTAAAAGCAAAGGAGTAAATTCTTCTCTACTCATAGAAATCAGAGGATTAATAATTGTGGCTAACTGTGGATCAACTTCCCCAAAACGCACTTGTAAAATACTTTCAATCATCGCTCGTCTTTCTCTGTCTTGTCCTTCTTGTCTTTCTTGTTGTTTAATTCCTTCTAATTGTTGCTGATATATTTCTGATAATTTCATAATTAACTCCTGATCATCTTGATCAATATCTTGTTCTTGACGCTGACGTGCAGATAAAACAGCAATTAGGTTATTTACTAATTCTATAATATCTGCCAGAAACGGATTATTATTTGCTAGTGCTTCTAATTCCTCTACTGCTTGTTTCTGTACTTTCCCTCTCCCTAATATCCGTAAAAACAAAGTTTCGGGTGTGCTGGGTAGTTGGTGAATCACAACCAATACAGTTTTAAACCCTTTTGGGAGAAAATAAGTCCCTTCTCCCCAGTTTTCTATATCTAGAGTTCCATTAAAACTTTCTAAAATGTCTGTTGATGCAGTAGGTGTAAAAATCCACAGTTGGGGTAACTCGGTTTCATTGATTCGCGTGTCATTGCGTTTAGCTTGTCTCTCTAGTTCTGCATGAATGTCAAATAGTTTACCTACACAACTGCGAATCTCACTTTTGCTGACTGGGTTACGGAATGGCTCAAATATGGCGGAATTTTCAGCCATTTTACCAAGTATTCCCAGGGTTTCTAGGCTTTGTGAGGAGTCAGGGGAAGGTATAAATGATACGTCAATTTGTCTAACTTCGGCGGTAATATCTTTACTGGTTTCTACTTGCCCGTAAGGTGTTAAAAGTTCTGTTAGATACTGTTTGGCGAATTGATCATGGATAAAGCGAGTCATTTACATTGTGGTTAAATAATACAAATATATTAATTTATCATTTTTGGGTGAATAGTAATCCTATCTTTGCAGCCCAGAACACCCACTCCTTCAAGAAGTCAGGGATCTACTTTGATCTACTTTTGGATCTGGTTTTAATAATGAATTTAAGGAAAAGAAGGGATCATTCAGTGCTAACCTTAAAGATGATATTGCTTGATCTTATGGTCTTTGAAGACCAACTCTGAAAAATAGCTTCATTCATTAGGCGCAGCATGGTCACCACCGCAGAAAAAACAAACATAGGTTACATTACCCAAGTAATTGGTCCGGTTGTAGACGTTAAGTTCCCCGGCGGTAAACTACCCCAAATCTACAACGCTTTGACCATCAACGGCACTAACGAAGCTGGACAAGAAATCAGCCTCACCGTTGAAGTACAGCAGCTTTTAGGCGATAACCAAGTTAGAGCCGTTGCGATGAGTACCACCGACGGTTTAACTCGTGGTTTAGAAGTTGTTGATACCGGCGCACCCATCAGCGTACCCGTAGGTAAAGCTACATTAGGACGTATTTTCAACGTTTTAGGCGAACCTGTAGACAACCAAGGTCCTGTAAACAACACCGAAACCTTACCAATTCACCGCGACGCTCCTAAATTCACAGAGTTGGAAACTAATCCTTCTGTGTTTGAAACCGGGATCAAAGTTGTGGACTTGTTAACTCCCTACCGTCGTGGTGGTAAAATCGGTCTGTTCGGCGGTGCTGGTGTTGGTAAAACCGTGATCATGATGGAATTGATCAACAACATCGCTACTCAACACGGTGGTGTGTCTGTATTCGCTGGTGTAGGTGAAAGAACCCGCGAAGGTAATGACCTCTACAACGAAATGATCGAATCTGGGGTTATTAACAAAGACAACCTCAACGAATCTAAAATTGCTCTAGTGTATGGGCAAATGAACGAACCACCCGGTGCAAGAATGCGGGTTGGTTTGTCTGGTTTGACAATGGCTGAATACTTCCGTGATGTGAACAAGCAAGACGTATTATTGTTTGTTGACAACATTTTCCGATTTGTACAAGCTGGTTCTGAAGTATCTGCGCTATTGGGACGGATGCCTTCTGCGGTAGGATATCAGCCCACTCTCGGTACTGACGTAGGTGCGCTACAAGAGCGTATTACCTCTACAACCGAAGGTTCTATTACTTCTATTCAAGCTGTATATGTACCTGCGGACGACTTAACCGACCCCGCACCCGCTACAACCTTCGCTCACTTAGACGGTACAACAGTATTGTCTCGTGGTTTGGCAGCTAAAGGTATTTACCCTGCGGTAGATCCTCTGGGTTCTACTTCCACAATGTTGCAACCCAATATTGTTGGTAAAGAACACTATGATACTGCACGTGCTGTTCAATCTACCTTACAACGTTACAAAGAATTACAAGACATCATCGCTATTCTTGGTTTAGATGAATTGTCTGAAGAAGACCGTCTCACCGTAGCACGCGCTCGGAAAGTTGAACGTTTCTTATCTCAGCCCTTCTTCGTAGCAGAAGTATTTACCGGTTCTCCTGGTAAGTATGTGAAATTGGAAGACACCATCAAAGGTTTCCAAAGAATTTTATCTGGTGAATTGGATGATCTGCCAGAGCAAGCTTTCTACTTGGTAGGCGATATCAACGAAGCGATCGCTAAAGCTGAAAAGCTCAAAGGTTAATCAAGGGAACAGGGAACAGGGAACAGGGAACAGAAGGCAAAAGGCAAGAGGCAAAAGGCAAAAGTTAATATTTTAACAATGCACTCTACCCCTTGCACCTCTGCTTTCTCCACTGTCACCTGTCACCTGTCAACTGTCACCTAATTACTAAGTAGAAACTAAAAGAATATGACTCTGACCGTTCGTGTAATTTCCCCAGATAAAACAGTTTGGGATGCTCCCGCTGATGAAGTAATTTTACCTAGCACTACTGGTCAGTTGGGTGTTTTAACTGGACACGCGCCTATGTTAACCGCTTTGGATACAGGCGTAATGCGTGTTCGTGCTGATAAAAGTTCTAACTGGCAGGCGATCGCTCTGTCTGGTGGTTTTGCTGAAGTTGACGAAGATGAAGTTACCATTCTTGTTAATGGTGCTGAACGTGGTGATGCTATTAACTTAGAAGAAGCACGTAAAGCCTTCAACGAAGCACAAACCAAATTAAACCAAACTTCCGCAGACAATCGTCAAGCACAAATCCAGGCAACTCAAGCCTTTAAACGCGCCCGCGCTCGTTTTCAAGCCGCTGGTGGTACGGTGTAAAGTTTGAATTGTTTGAATTATTCAATAATTTGATGTTGCATGGTGGTTTTTTCCATCATGCAAATTTTTATGATTAGGTAACAGGTAATTGGTAATAGTAAAAGTTGTTTATTTGGTAAATTTATTGATATGGTCTATTTTTTAGATTAAGATTAAATATCAATACAATCCACAAATATTGAAAAATAAAAAGTATGGATTCATGATGAATACAGAACAAATTTTATTAGAAAAATGGCGAATTTTACCTTTAGAAAAGCAAGAGCAAGTTTTAAAATTCGTTGATTATCTAACTCAAACAAATCCAGATCAGCAAAGTTTATCTGCTCATCAACCCCGAACATCTCTAGGAGAAAAGCTACTAGCTATCCGGGAAAAAATTATGCTGGAACAAGCTCCCATCACATCTTGGGAAGACTTAGAACAAGAAATATCAGCAAGAAGAGGTGAGCAAGATTGAATCACTGAAAAGACAAATAAACCCATTCACCGTGTTTCTGGAATAAAAACAATTTCTATCAGTGCATAAACATCAAACCTTAATGAATACTTAACTCTGGAATATTAAGTATTTCAATGTAGCTTATATATGTTAATTAATAACATCAAAAACAATATCAAAAAATCACCATTAATATTCTTAATTACCCTAGCCTTATCTGTGAGATTATATAACATTAATTCACCAATTATTGGTATACATTCTTGGAGACAAGCAGACACCGCAGCAATAGCGAGAAACTTCTATGAAAACAGATTTAACATTTTTTATCCCCAAATAGACTGGGGTGGTAACTCACTGGGATATTGTGAAACCGAATTTCCCATTTATTCATTTATAGTTGCCATATTTTATAAAATATTTGGAGTTCATGAAATATTTGGTAGACTCACTTCTGTAATTTTTTCATTATTAACAATTTACTTCCTATATAAAATTACAGCTAAATACTTTAATCAAAAAACAGCATTTTGGTCATGTTTCTGTTTTGCAATTTTGCCATTAACAGTATATTATAGCCGCACATTTCAACCAGAATCAATGTTATTAATGTGTTCAGTCTCTGGAATATACTATTTTATCAACTGGTTAGAATCTGAAAAAATACACTTTTTATCTATATTCCGCAATTTTTGTATCCTTAGCTTGTTTAATTAAAGTTTTACCAATTATTTATCTAGGTTTACCATTATTTTACTTAGCTTATTGCAAATTCAAAAACAAAATATTTACTAACATCAATCTTTGGATATATACAATATTTATTGCCCTCACCTTTGCACTGTGGTATTATCACGCTCATCAACTATATTTACAGTATGGTAACACCTTTGGTTTTTGGGGAAGTTCAGCAAACAGATATGAATATTCTATGATATTCAACTTTAAATTTTGGTCAGAAATCATCTTCAGAACAGCAGTTAGACACTTTGCTGTATTTATGTTTCCCCTATTTATAGCTGGTTTATTTATTCCCAGAAAACAACCACAAAAACAAAAATTCTTATTTGACATTTGGTTAATCTCAGTCATCATCACTTGGTTTTTAGTACCCACAACCAGCTTAGTGCATGAATATTATCAACTTCCCTTAATGTTACCTGGAGTCGTATTTATCGGTAAATTTTTAGATAAACACTTAAATCATAACTCATTAAAAATCAACATTAAAAAAATCTCAATAACCTGTATTTGTTTATCAATAATTACTGGTTCATTGATTTATACAATAGATTATATGTTTAAAGAAAACAGCAATAAATCAGCAACATATCAACTAGCGCAGATAGTCAAACAGAAAACTGAACCCAAATCATTAATGATATTCACAACAGGGGGAGATCCGACACTCATGTATTTATCCCATAGAAAAGGGTGGTTAATAAATCCCAGTCAATTAACATCAGAATATTTAGAAACCCAAATTAAATCAGGCGCTAAATATCTAATTAGTAGTTTTAAATTTATCGAAAGTTATAAATTTTATGTAGACGAAAATCAAAAACAAAACATCCTTAACATATTAACCAAATATCCCAATATACTAAAAAACGAAAATCAAGAATTAGTAATTGCACCCTTAACCCCATCAACAAATTAAATTAATCATCCAAGTCTATCTGCGTCCATCTGCGTTCAATTCCTAAACCGAATAAAAAAAGAGTTATGAATTAAATAACTCATAACTCCTAAATCATAAAAATCAGTTAAATTAAACTTCTAGAAACCGCTGAAATTGTAACCAACACCGAACAATAAACCGATATCAGTTTGATTAAAAAATCCTGCATTTACCGTAGCAGTAGCAGTAAACCTATTATTGAGAGGTACATCAACACCACCTGTCAACATAAAAGCAGTTTCGGAATTATCACCAGTTTTAATAGCAGCACCAACACCCACAAAAGGAGCAATAGGTAAAGGTTCAGTGAATGGATCTCCTAAAGGCTGAAAACTAAAATCATAAGTGAGAGGAACTAAAATTGTGGTATCGTCACCTAAAATAGCTGAAGGTCTGACTGATAAAGAACGAGTAAAACCGATTTTACTAATAACAGCAAAATTACCATCAGCTAAAGCAGATTCACCACCACTTAAACCAATATTACCAGCAACACCAACATAACTACTACCGCCGCGAGTAGGCCTACCCAAGTCAATATTACCCTGTGCTACTTGATTTTCTGGTACTGTTTCGGTAGATCCTGACTCAGTAATATTATTTGGGTTTGCAGCAGTTAACATTTCTGATGAAGTGAAAGCAGTTCCCGGAATAGGTACAACAGTCCGAGCTGTTTCTTCACTGACGATATCAGGAAATTGTTGTACTGCTTCTACTGTGGTTGTAGTCAGTTCCATAGTTTCTTGGTTCTCAGTCATCACTGCTGTTGGTGCTGGGGTTGTTTCTGCAATTGCAGACAAGCCACTACCCAACACAGCGAGGGTTGCTAAACTGGGTAAAGACAAAAGATTTTTACGTAGAAACATAATTTTCTCATTCACTCCTACATTAATTTTGATCACCATATCACAACCATAGATTATTGGTTGCTGTGGGTTTAATTTAGCAAATTTAGGCAATACCCAACATTTAACACTAAAAATCTAAATTTTTCATCTTTAATTTGAACTATGCAATTGGAGTTTAAGCATAAATTAAAAAATCACAAATGTTAGTATTACCCAATAGCTGATTGATAGGCTTTCACTTGTAAATCTATCCCTGTAATTGCTGTTCCCACTACAACCGCATTTGCACCTAAATTTAATGCTTTTTTCGCTGCATCTGGGGAAGAAATACCACCTTCACAAATTACGAAGGTATTTAATTCTTCTACTATTTCCGTGAGTAATTCCCAACCGGGAGGGGTAAGACTTTTGGTTTCTTGGGTATACCCGAAAAGAGTAGTACCAACAATATCTGCACCTGCTTCTATGGCTAATTTTGCCGCCTCGAAGGTGTCAACATCTGCCATGACTGGTTTATTTAATTCCTGATGGATGCGATTAATAATATCAATTATTTTTTCATCACCAGGGCGTTTTCTGGTGGTTGCATCTATAGCAATTATATCTGCTCCCGCTTGGGCAACTGCTACAGCGTGGTGAAATTGGGGGGTAATGTAAACTTCTGAACCAGTAATTATTTGTTTCCAAAGTCCGATAATTGGCTGTGTTACTTGTTTCCGTACTGCTTGGATATGACTGGGAGTGTCAATTCTTACACCTACCGCACCATTATTAACTGCGGCTTTGGCCATTGCTGCAATGATATCAGGATCATGTAATGGTGAATCTACGGGTGCTTGACAGGATACTATTAATCCTTTTTCTAATGTGTCTAAATTGGCTATTAATGACATTTTCCGTAATTTCCCTGTTTTGTAAAGAAATGTAAAGTTATCAATAAATTATCTTTGAGTTACCCGATGTAAAGGTATTGGTGAAAAGTTGATTTTATCATCATCTGACACACTCAGCATATAAGACTAATTAACAAGTAATTAACAATGAAAGCATTAATGAAAATCAGGAAAATTGAGGTTGATAAAACTCCCAGTCATACATCAGGATTGCAATTAATTAAAAGTAAAAAATTGCGTCAATGGGGGCAATTATTTTTGACATCTTGTTTGGTATTTGCTGCTGTATTATTCACACATCCTAGTCATGCTTTATCTGTGGTAGATATACCAAACCCACGCATTCAAAATGGTGGTTGGGTGACAGATATGGTAGATATGTTATCACCTTCAGCGGAAAAGAAACTAAATCAGATGATTAGTGATTTAGAAAAGAAAAATAGTGCTGAAATTGCAGTTGTGACAGTACCCACAACCCAACCAGCTTCTACACCGAAAGCATTTGCTACAGAATTATTTAATAATTGGGGAATTGGTAAACAGGAAACAGATAATGGGGTGTTGTTTTTAGTTTCCCAAGGCGATCGCCGGACAGAAATTACAACAGGTTATGGAATAGAAGGAATTTTAACAACTGAGAAAATTCAGCAAATTCTCACAACTCTGGTTACACCTGAATTTAAACAAGGTAACTTTGAAAATGGGATTATTGCAGGTACGGAAGCAATAGTTAAAGAACTTGATAACATTAGGATTTTTCCGCCCAAAGTAGAAGTATATAATAACCAAGAGAGTTTTACATTTATATTTTTAGTTGGATTTCTCTTGATCGCAAACATCATATATTATTTCATCTTTTTCAGGAAAAATAAAAATTCCCGTAAATATAGAAGCTCTAGTAGTAGTACAGATAGCAGTTACAGTAGTTCCAGTAGTTATGGAGGAGACAGTGGTGGTAGCAGTTTTGGAGGAGGAGATAGTGGAGGTGGTGGGGGTGGTGATAGTTGGTAAATTTAAGGTTAGTGATCAGATCCCCGACTTCTTTGATGATCATGTTAATAAAACGTGAATTATTTTCAGAAGTCGGGGATCTAGGTAATTGGTAAATTTAACTTTACATAATTAATATCTGAAAATTGCAGCAACTTTTGAGCCATTGGGCATTTCTTCAGATGTTAAAGTATAGACTTTGCCACCATTTAAAAATGTATGCACCGCAGCAAAATCTAACATATCTTCATCATCTGGTTCAGGTTTTGGGTGTAAATTAACAGTGAGATTTTCTGAATCAAATTTACCCCATACTTGCTGATCTACAGCTACAAATAAAGAATCAACTCGTTGATAATAAGCTGCGGTAATAATTGTTTTAATATCACTAACTGCGGTTTCTCTTCCTTCTCCAGCTAGTTGTTGATAACGTTTTATCGCAATTGTTTGATCTTGATGAAATAAGGGCGAAACTATTAACCATCCTTGTTGGTGTAATTGTTCATTAGTGAGAAATTCGGGATTACCTACAATACTTTCTGATAATAAAAATGGATAAGTATTTGCTTGTTGATAAATTCCTACAAGATGCTCTACTCCCGCTAAAATTAAAGGTGCTTTTTCTGTGATTAATTGTTTGGTTAATTCCTTATTAATTATGTGAAACCAATTCAAAATATCCTTGTTAATTTTTTCTCGATCTGGGCTACCTTGTCCATGAAATGAACCGGGGTGTTCTGCTGCTGTCGCTCCTCCTCTAACTATTCCTACCCGGTGTTGTACTCCTTTTTGAAACTCATCTTCTAATATAGTTTCTTGGAGGGTATGGGGAATATTTTCTAGTTTAATTTCATTGATATGATGGGCTGAACCTACGAAAAATTTTACATTATTTTGACTTAAAGATAAAACAAAAAATTTACCTTCATTATTAATAAAATGTAGTAAAGGTTTGAGGTGAAACTGTTCACTAACTACCACTAATTCAGGAAAATCAGTAGGTAAACAGTAGTAACGAAATAAATGAGGAGAACTAAAAATTACTAATCCTTGATCTTGGTGTTCCCAAAAATTATCTTGATCTAATTCCATTGCAGGTTGCAGAAAATCTACTGCTTCTGTATGTCTTATTCCCATTGCTTCTAAATTTTCTTGTGCTTCCCTGATTAAATTTTTGAAGCGAATGGGATTTTGGCGAATTTCTGCACCTGCTTTTTTGGTAGGTAAATAAATAGATACTGATGGGGTTTGGGGATTTTCAGCTAAGGTTTTGATTTCATCAATAGATAAAATAGATAAAGATGTCATAGAGTATTTTTCCTATCTCAAAAATTGGAAATATATTCTAATTTCAACCTTTGATCTGTTGAATTGACATCTTTCTTTTGACTGTAATTATGCTGTTTGGTTTATTTATTTAGATGGATTTTTTATAAACATCGGCATTAACTGGGATGGTTGATACTTTGAGAATTAGATTTATACTGAATGTTTGGATTAACAAAACCTAAGTTTACTCGTTTCATTAACCAGTATAATCCACAGAGAATAATAAAAGTAATGGTGATAATTACTAAGGGTTGTTTACCAAGAATTTCTTCGATACCTTTGGTGATAATTGCATCTGGTTGCGTGACAAAATCCCAACTATTAAAACGTAGAAAACGCCCCCAATAAATACCGACAGCATTGAGAGCGTGAGTAATTATTTCTACCCAGATAATCCATTTACTTTTGTCAATTTTGTGTAGGTAATGTCCTAAATTAATTAATGATATTACATAGGCTTGAAAACCTGCCATAATTACTAGGAAGTAAACAGGAATTAAGACTAAGGTGATAATCCAGATTGATTGAATATTTCTAATGTCATCTATTAAATGAATGATATCAGTTAATAAATATGGTGCGTTGGGTAAAAAAGCATAAAAAACCAAGAAACCGAACCACCAAACCCAAGAACGACTGCGGTTAGTTCTAAATAACCACACACTTAAAGCTAAGGGTATAAATGCTAAAAACAAATTCCATGTCATCCAACGACTATTAATTTGTAATACTTGAATGACTCTGGTAGTTAATTCTACTAATTCTGTTTTCATGATCAATTAATTATCAGTGGAAGAAGGGAATAGGGAATAGGGAATAGGGAATAGGGAATAGGGAATAGGGAACAGGAGGAAAAATGTTTATTTACATTCTGACTCCTGACTCCTGACTCCTGACTCCTGACTCCTGACTCCTGACTTCTGCTATAAGTATTTATTGAGACTGACTACAATACTGATTTAGTTGATTTCCGAAATTATCTGATTTTTGTCCGGCGGTTTTTGCGGCTGATGTTAATGTGGT
This sequence comes from Nostocales cyanobacterium, assembly GCA_004292695.1. Taxonomy (GTDB): domain Bacteria; phylum Cyanobacteriota; class Cyanobacteriia; order Cyanobacteriales; family Nostocaceae; genus Okeanomitos. The sequence goes on from RDXV01000097.1 coordinate 16,361, forward strand.
TTCAATATCTTTTCTCGCGCTGTAGATTTTTTGTCTTCCAGTGTTAGAATCTTCAGCGTTTTTTGTTTCACCTAGTGCTTTACCTGCGGTGGCGATCGCCTGACTAAGTTGATCAAACACGTTCACAAAGTTAGTTTGATATTTCTGAAGTTCAGGATCGTTTAGTTTAAGTTTTTGAATTGATTGAGTAATATTTTTTAAATCTTGAGATAGCTGTAAACTGGTGGTTACTTGTTTTCCTTTATTGTTTTCAATTAAGGAATTTCCCTGATTAACAGCGGTAATTAATCGGTTACACTGAGAAGTTTTACTATCACCGCAACTAGCAACAAATAAAGCAATACTAACGCTAATGGTAGCAATAACGGGATTGATAAATTTATAGTTACGCACAATGAATATCAAGATGTGAATAAAATCAAATTCTCATCATAGCTAATAATTTTGATTGAGGTAATGGGTAATTGGTAATGGGTAATGGGTAACTGACTCCTGTTCGTGCAGCTTGGCGAAGCCATTCTCCTGACTCCTTGATCTCCTGACTCCTCGATCTCCTGAAATTACCAATCTATAGGTAATCCTAACTGATCTAAGGTTTTGCCGTCCTGTAATAATGGCTGAATTTCGCCGTCTATTTGAATTTTGCCCTCTGCTAACACTAAAGCACGTTGGGTAACTCTGCCTAACCAATGTAAATCATGGGAAGCAATTAACATTACCTGAACTGGTAATTTTAAGAGAACTTGAGCTAAATGTCGTCGCCATGCGGGATCTAGTCCTGTTGTTGGTTCATCTAATATCAAAATTGCCGGATCTAGGGCTAAGATTGACGCTAAAGCGGCTAACCTCCGTTGCCCTCCTGATAATTCATGGGCGGAACGATGGGCGTAGGCTTCTAAACCAAAATCTGCTAGTAATTCTCTGGCTTTATCGGTGGCTTCTGCTGGGGAAATACCGTAGTTGCGGGGTCCAAAGGTGATATCTTCCAAAATGGTAGGCATAAATAATTGATCATTGGCATCTTGGAAGGTGAAACCTATATGTTTACGTATTTGGGCTAGGGTGTTTGGTTCTACAGGAATACCGTTAATTGTGACAGTGCCACTATGGGGATGTTTTAAACCGATGAGATTTTCTAACAGGGTACTTTTACCTGAACCAGTTGCACCCATCAAAGCCACGCGATCGCCTTCCTTTAACTTAAAGGATATATCTTTTAATACAGGTTTTTGGTGTAAGTAGCCATATACCAAGTTTTTCACCTCAACAATAGCAGTATGAGGACGAAAAATAGAATTTTGGGGATTAGATGTTAAAGATGTCACAGTATCAGTTATTAGGAGATCAAGGAGTCAGGAGTCAGGAGTCAGGAGTCAGGAGTCAAGAGTCAAGATAACTCAGTCACCAGTCTCCCTACTCATGTCAAATAAGAACTTGCAGTGATGCAGGTGGTAGTTATGGCAACTGTAATTAATGTAAAACGTTCTTTAGGGTTAAGAGTGGCATCTATGGGTAATTGACCATTGTAACCGCGTGTTACCATTGCTCCATATACCCGTTCTGCTCTTTCTAGGGTACGAATATATAAAGCACCGATCATAGCTGCGCTGGCATATCTTAACCATCCCCCTGCACCGTTCAACCCTCGCAGTTGAGCGCTACGCTGCATTCTGGTGATTTCCGATAACAGGATCTCTAAATATTGCCCTGCTAAAAGTAGGTTTTCTTTTAATGGTGCGGGCAAAGGTAAACCTTTGAGGGCAATACCAAAACTGTGGGGGGGTAGGGTGAGTAGAAAGCTGTTCATCACTATTAAGCAAATTAGCGATCGCACCATTAAAAAACTTGCTTTTTCCCACCCCAAAGGTAGAGCAACTAATGACAGAAATATCAATTCTGCACCTAGTAACCCGCTGAGTTTACGAATAGAAACTTGTAAAATTACCATCCACATCAAGGCGATCGCCCCATAAACTAGCAAGTTATACCAGGCATAATGTTTTAAAAAAGCTGCCCCAATGACGATCACTAAGGAAATTTGTAAACGTAATGGCAAGGAAATGTTAAACATTCTTGGGTTTCATAACTTTGGCAATTCCAAAGGCGACGATAAAACAAGCACCAGCACCCACTAACCCGGCAATACTTGTCCCTATTTGTCCTAAACCTTCGATTCCATAGTCGGCTAAGGGCGTGGGTACAACTATTCTTACTTGTTCTGCTAAGTCTATAAAACCCATATTTTCCGCTACTCTTTCTAACCCATCTGGCCAAGCGGAAGCAAATAACGAAAATAAACCTGCAACTAATAAAACACTGACTACAGGTGTTAACCAACCTTGAAATTTACCTTCTTCCCCTGGCAATAAATCTGGTCTAGCTGTGGCTAGATATGTTAACACACCACCTGTAATTATCCCTTCACCTACACCGATCAAAATATGTACACTGGTCATGGAGGGTAAAACTAGGTTAGCTGCTGCTGTTCCTGAAAGCACTAATTGAATTGCACAGGCCGTAGATGCAACTACCACACTCACGCCGGCAGCTATTCCCCCAGCTAAGGGTAAACGTTTTTTAGAACCGCCAAACAATTTTTGTAAAGTCTGGGTTAATAACCAAGCTACCCAAACTCCGATCACTCCCATATTTAAAATGTTTGCTCCCAAGGCAGTAATACCACCATCAGCAAAGAGTACGGCTTGAATAATTAACACTGTAGCTATACATAACATTCCTGCCCAGGGACTACCTAAAATAATAGCCGCTAATGCTCCCCCTAACAAATGTCCGCTAGTTCCTCCCGCTACAGGAAAATTAACCATTTGGGCGGCAAAAATAAAGGCAGTGGTTAAACCTAAAATGGGGGCGCGACGAACACCAAAAGCTGTTTGCGATCGCCCGAAACTAATAAATAAAGCTGTTCCACTGGCTAAACTTGTAGCCGCTGCTACAGGAACGGAAATAAATCCATCTGGTATGTGCATGAAAAACCCTGTGTTGACGTTTTCTAGAATTTAACTACAATTTAATTTTTGTATTCCAATTACTGGAACAATTTTAAATTAGATAGCTGGTGACAGGAAATTATTTTGGTATTTTGTAACTTTTTTATTTAGTAATTTTGATGACTATTTTAGAGAATTTTTGTAATTAAAAATAAATTGATTATTATAGTTTTCTGTGGTTTTTTAAATATTCTTGTAGTTATGTTAAATCTAAGTAAATTTTTATATACAGTGGTTGCTGATAGCATGGAGTGGCGTTAGCCATATAAACCCAAAACTAGGTACAAGGCTATAGCGTCTTGTGTTGGAAAAACCTTGTACTTTTGTAGATTACCAGTAGATGGAAAAGAAATTGTTAACTCTCCTTCTATCTGCAAACCCTCACGAAACGAATTTTTTACCAAACCCAATATAGCCCAGGTCAAAAGCCAAGTAGTGTTTTCTAGTTTCACAGTTGTTTGTTGGTATTGTTTTTCGATGGTTTCTATGATTTGGAAATATTTTTCAATTAGTGCTACCATTTATTTTTATTTAGTTAATACAGCAGTTTCCGAAGTTATGAAGTACACCCTGATTTATTTACTGTTCCCTGTTCCCTGTTCCCTGTTCCCTAAAACTAAAAAACTCTGTACCTCA
>RDXV01000271.1 GCA_004292695.1 Nostocales cyanobacterium
AGAAGCACACATAACAAGAGCCGATGACTTTAACTGGAAGCATAAGTAAGCAATTGTTAGTAATTGTTAGCTTTTGGCTTACTGTTAATTAACCCTAGAAACAGGTGGTAAAATCTCTCCAGAGGAAGCCTATGATCAGATTGAAACACTTTGGCAAGAATTGAAAAGCAGTAAAAAAGAACTTGAAGTTGGGACGGAATTAAATAAATATTCCAGTGGTTTGTAAACAGGAATAATTCTTTAGGAGCTTTTGAGTATCAAACACAAGTAAAATAATTGTTATGAACTAAAATTACTCACCTTCATGTTTCATCCTAATACACCCTCTCCTGATAGTTCTTATATCCGTCCTGCACGTCGAGGGAAGCATAAAATTTTTATTGGTATGGCCCCCGGTGTGGGTAAAACTTATAAAATGCTAGAGGAAGCACATCAACTTAAACAAGAGGGAATTGATGTTGTTGTTGGCATTTTAGAAACTCATGGACGTAAAGATACCACTCTCAAAGCTCAAGGATTAGAAGTAATTGCTAGAAAGTCCATTATTAAGCAGAATATCAAATTGCAAGAAATGGACACACAAGCAATTTTAGAACGTTCTCCCCAATTGGTGTTAATTGATGAATTAGCTCATACAAATATACCTGGTTCTGAAAGAGAAAAACGCTATCAAGATGTAGAAATAATTTTAGCATCTGGCATAGATGTCTACTCTACCGTAAATATTCAACATCTGGAAAGTTTGAATGATTTAGTTGCCAGAATTACAGGTGTAGTGGTGAGAGAACGTATTCCAGATCGGGTATTAGATGAAGCTGATGAGGTGGTTGTTATTGATGTGACTCCAGAAACTTTGGAAGAGCGTTTGCGTGAGGGCAAAATCTATACTGCTGATAAAATTGAACAGTCTTTAGAAAATTTTTTTCAGCGTCGTAATTTAATTGCACTGCGGGAATTAGCATTAAGAGAAGTTGCAGATACAGTAGAGGAAGATGCAAATACTTCAAGGGATATTAAACAAGTTTTTAGTATCCATGAACGGGTTTTAGTTTGTGTCTCTACCTATCCTAATTCTCTACAATTATTAAGACGTGGAGCGCGACTTGCTAATTACATGAATGCTCCACTTTATACTATATTTGTTGCTAATCCTGAACGATTTCTGACGAAACAAGAAAGTTTACACATTGATACTTGTGAAAAACTTTGTCGGGAATTTGGTGGTGAATTTCTACATATCAAGAGTGGCAATGTTGCTAAAGAAATAGCTCAGGTTGCTGCTAATCATCACATCACTCAAATAGTTATTGGTGAGAGTCAACAACCTAAATGGAAAAGAGTTATTAAAGGTTCTTTTACGCAGCGATTAATGGATTTAATTAGGGATAAAAAAATAGATTTACACATTATTGCTACGGAAAAATAGAATATCCCTCTAAATCACCCTTTTTAAGGGTAGTGGGGGGATCTTGACTCTATAAACTGTGATTTTTATTCTTTACTTTTGATATCCAATCTTGATTTTGCAGCAGAATTTTACTGTAAGAAATATCATCATCAAATACTGCATCAAGGATGGATGGGGGAAATTTTTTAGGAAAGAGCGGATGCAAAAATTTAGCTACTGAATTCCGAATTATGAACTCTGCAAATAATTTTTTATCAGTAGGGAAAGAATAATCACTTAAATCTTTAACTGCATGACCGTCTGCAACACGAAGTGAACTATATTCTGGTAATGATTTTTTCAAATCATCTGCATTTTTATCTAATATTTCATTGAAAATTCTCACATCTTCTAATGTTGAATTACATCCTTGACCAATGGAGGGTGAAACAGCATGAGCAGCATCACCAATTAATAATACACTATCTTCTATATGATAGCGATTACATCTGACTGTTAAGACTCTTGATATTGGTCTTTGGGCAAATTCTTCTGCTGCTGATTGTGGTAGAATTTTACTGACTTCCGGGAAATTTTCTTGAAAGAATTGTTGTACTTGGGCGGCGGTTTTCAGTTCAGCAATGGGATTATTTTGATAGGGGAAAAGTATTACCCCGTTCATGGTTTTATCTATTTGATGTACAAGAAGTACGCTAATACCGCTATTCAAACGCCAAGCGTGAACTTTCCCCGGTTCTAATTTGATATCTAATATTTCTGCTGGGTTAGGAAGATAAAGGGATTTATAAGCACTGGGTACATAATTGGTTTGTACTTGAAAATCTTGAGTTTGAGAAAATGCTTCTCTGACTACAGAACGCGCTCCATCAGCACCAATGAGTAAATCATAATTACGAGTAAATTCTGTTGGTTGTTCTGATAAATTTTGAGTAATTTTTATGGTTTTGTTGGCTATATTTATATTTTGACATTGACAGTCAAAGTAGATATTTAGCCGACTCTGATCATATTGTTTAACTAAGTTTTTTAAAATGGCTAATGTGAGATGGTTTCTATCTATAGAAACAAAGACTTTTTTACGATCAAGTCTTCTTTGTTTCCCATTTTTTTGATGCAAAATTGAACCTGTGGTTTCTAAGCTGATGGCTTTAACTTCTGCTTCTAAACCGGGAATTTGCCATAAAGTTTTTAGTCCTCTATCACCCAAAGACATGGGAAAGGTGCGGGTTTGATTTAAGGGTATGTTACGGGGATCGCTACGGTGTTCATAGATATCAATTTGGTATTTATGCTCACGTCGTAGTAAATAGTGGGCTAAGGTTAGACCACCTGGACCTGCACCGATAATTGCAACTTTTTTGACCATAATCTTTAAGTGTTTAGATGATGTTAATGGGATCTACATCTATTGTTAGGCTAACTGATGAAGGACATAGGGATCTAATTTCTGACCAGTCTGGTAAATTAGGAAGTGCATCTGGGGCAAATTTGAGTAATATTTGCCAGCGATAGCGGTTAGCTACTCGTAAAATACTAGCCGGCGCTGGTCCCAATATTTCAAATCCTTCTTGTTCGCTAAAGTGTGTAGCGATAATTTGGGCTGTGTTTTGGACTTGAATGGGATCAAGGCTACTTAATTTTAATAATATCAATCTGCCATAGGGTGGATAGTTGAGAGCTTCCCTTGTTTCTAATTCTGCATCACAGAAGGATTGATAGTTATGGGTTGTGACGGCTTCAATAACTGGATGTTCTGGGGTGTAGGTTTGAATGATGACTCTACCGGGATCTTCTCCTCTTCCTGCTCTTCCGGCAACTTGGGTGAGGGTTTGAAATGCTCTTTCACTGGCGCGATAGTCTGATAAGTGCAGTAAACCATCGGCTGCAACTACGCCTACTAGGGTAACTTGGGGTAAGTCTAAACCCTTGGTTAACATTTGTGTTCCCACTAATAAGTCGGCTTCTCCGTTGGCAAATTGGGTAATTAAGCTGCGGTGTGCGCCTTTGTTACGGGTGGTGTCGCTGTCAAAGCGAATGATTTTCAGGTCGGGAAATTGACGGTTAAGTTCTTGGGCGACTCTTTGTGTTCCGCTACCAAAGAATTTTAGATATGGTGAACTACATTCTGGGCAGTTTTTGGGATGCGATCGCCCGTAATTACAATAATGACATTTTAATAATTCGGGCGCTCCTGTTTCTACGTGATGATAGGCTAAGGAAACGTCGCAGTTGGGACATTCTAAGACGTAACCACAGCTACGACAGGATACAAAGGTACTGTGTCCGCGCCGATGGATAAATAATATTCCTTGTTGTTTTTTGGCTTTTAATTCTGTTAAGGCTGTTTGTAAGGATCTACTAAATATGGAACGGTTGCCTTCTTTCAACTCTCGCCGCATATCTACTATTTCTACTGGGGGTAATGGTTTGGAGTTGATGCGTTCTGGGAGGGAGAGGTATTGAGGAGGTGGGGAGGTGGGGAGGTGGG
>RDXV01000098.1 GCA_004292695.1 Nostocales cyanobacterium
AGAAACTTGGTGTCAATTTTTTGTACAAAAGGGTTTTTTGTGTGGTTTAAACTTTCTACGTGAGTATCTCCAGTCTTTGGGTTGTGTGAAAAAAGCAAACTTGCAATATTTGGAAGTTATCTATTTTCAATGTCGGTTTAATGGTGATAATAGTCTTGGTACTCATGAAGTTGATGATGAAAAACAATGGTTTAAAAATGTTCTCTCTCAGTTTAAAAATTTAGAATTTACTGAACAGGATTTTTATAAATATAAACAAGGTGGTGATTTCTTCAATGCAGATACTTTAATGTTGTTGAAATATAAGAACCAATTCCGGGTTTTATGTCTTGATTTATCGGTGTTTTCTATTCACACTGATGATGATTTACAAAATATTGATTATGTGGAAATTATCAGAGGTTTGTTATTAAGAGATATCAACTATTTACGTTCTAAAAGTGTGTTTTCTAAGTTGCGTATTGATACTGAATCTGTGGGTTTAGATTTTTCTCCCAGTTTAAAGGAATATTTCACCGCTTTTAAATCTAAGGATAAGGAAAGCGCTAAATTAATTCAAGCTGGTAGTTATATTTATAGTTTCTGTCAGTTTTTACAAGAAAATAATTTTATTCCTGATATTTCTAGGTTAGTTTGCAATGCAGTGGGATATAGCGATCGCTCTTTTAATACTATCTCTATTCCCGGAAATAATCTCCAACTTTTTGAAAATTGTTACACAATTTATCGAGAACATTATAAAGAAGAAGAAATTACCGACGCGCGTTATCGAGTTTTACAAAAAATCCAACTTAACGCATATCGCAGTTTTCAACAAGGTAAGAAACTGGTTGATTCACTGCTAGAAATAACTCCTGATACCATTAATATTTTACCACGTTATACAGAAACAATCACCGATTTTTATAACTCTGTTTCTCCCGTACCATCTGAATTAGTTTCTCAATTCAATTTAACCGAAAATCCCAATTTTAGAGAAGCGCATAACCAACTAATTAAAAGATATCTACTCTCTGAAAATACCTACATTTTCTTAACAGGAAATCCCGGAATCGGAAAAACTACCGCTATCGTTGATTTTCTCACTCAATATCAAGATAATGGTTTCCTTTTATTATATGTCAGTCCTCGTAAACAAGTCAATCTTGACATCATTGAAAAATTTAAAGATCGCAAAACTGGAAGATTAGTAAATGATCAAATTTTTGCTATCAATACTCACAGTAATTTGATTCAAGATCATGGTGGTAAACTCTCGGTTGCTTATACATCAAATCAACGTGATGATGATTTTAATTTGGGAGAAGTGCATTTTCTAAAAAGTGGAGATATTCAGAGAAAATCACAACGCAAAGATAGATTACAACAAATTACCGATGATACTTTAAAAGATATAGGAACAAAAAGTAAAGGAGTTTTAAATAGTATTTGTCAAGCATTATATTATCTGATTAATTCTGAAGAATATAATCAAATTATTGCAACCGCTTCTACTCAGTCTTTGAAAAAAACAGACTATGGTGATACTTTAAAACATTTAGAAAAAATATTTCAAGACGCATACAGTACCAGAGAAAATAAAGTATTCCCTGAAAAGATGCGAAATATATCCCGCAGAATTAAACATCTATTTATTATGATAGACGAAATTACTGGAGATGAAGGAGGAGTGGAATTTTTAGAGGGAATTAAAAACATGGTTAAAACTTATAAATTAACAAACCCAGAAAATGGTTTTAATACAAAAATTATCGTTGCGGATGCTTCTATTGTTGATAAAAATGTCATTTGTCAACATTTAGAAGATACTTCACCTGAACCGAATAAGGTTTATTTTAGAACCGCAGATGCAAATATTCAACCTCTATCTGTAGAAAGTTTCACTTTTAAAGGTTCACCTGCTATCATTATTAATACTAACACCTATCCTGCAAAAAGTTTAACTATAAATTATCAAATTATCAGAGAATCTTCTCGCTTTACTGAAAGAGTAAAATTAAAAAATAAATCTGATTTAGAGAAAACATCTCAGGAGGAAATTTTCAAAGATATTAAAAATTTCTTCGCAAACCCCAATATTGAACAATTTATAGTTTATATTCAAGATAAACCCAAATTATCAGAACTCATTGATAAAATTCAATCTGAATTAGGAAGAGAGAACTTTGTGAAGAATACCCACTTCCTAGAAATACACGCGAATATTTCCGAGGTAGAAAAACAAGAAATTAAACTACATCAAGAAAACGTCAAAGTTGTATTTATGACTGCTTCCGGGAGTCGTGGTTTATCCTTTCCTAAAGCAAAACATATATTAGTCGAAATTCCTAAATTTGAAATTGAAAAAAACTTGATGGAAATAATTCAGGTAATTTACCGAGGGAGGGGAAATGATATCATAGATAATCAAGATAAATACCTCACATTTTATTTAGCTGAACGTTCAGTTTATTATCGTAATGATCCAGAAATATCTATTAAAGAAAACTCTCTAAATTTACTAAATATTCTCCTAATTCTTAAAGCATCTATCATGACTAGAATCCAAGGTTATGGTAATATAGGAAGAAAGAATTTTTTACTTATACCCATCGGTGGAAAATCAGTTTTTGCTGCGGGAGAAAGTTTTTCTAGTAAAATCGAAAATCTCATTACTCAACTCAAGAAAGAATATAACCGTAATAAAAGTCATATTTCCTTGAAAGACGCATATACCAAACTAGAATTATTAATGGGTGATGGTGATTTTATCGTTACTAAAAATACCGAAGAGAGTTATTTAAAGATTCGGGAAAATTTCAACAATACATTTTTAGAAGTCGCTAAAACATTTGATAAATTATTAGATTTTACCCCTTTAGAATTAGGTTATATTAGTGGTGGTTTATTAATTGTACCCAGTTTCCAAATTCAAGAATCTTATCAAATGCGGTTTTTAGATATTCAAAACTACGCAAATAGAGAATTATGGAATAATTTAAAAAGCATTAGTAAAAATCAAACCTACCCAGAAAGTCTTACCTATGCAGTAAAGGATGCAATAGAATTAGTAGAAAAGTTAATTAATGCACCGGAAAAAACCCAGAATTATATTCAAAAAAGTCAAAACACAGATCAATATTATGCTTTACCATTATTTGCATTTATTAGTGGTGAAGTAATGAAAGAATACTTTGCAACTAAACCAGAAGAACCAGAAGATCAACGTTTTAAAGATATTCTATCTATATATATTCGTTCTTTGTATCCTGTGAATAATGTTTTACCCATAGGACATAATTATAAAGAGTTTCCTTTTGTGGTATTTAGAAGTTATAGTTTGGAGGAAATTAGAAATAAATTGTTTACGGAAAAATATCTGTTAAATTCCCAGGAGTTAAATGTTCTGAATTTAATTCTTTCTCAAAATTAAAATTAGTGTTTAGAACCCCGAATTTTTAGAGAAGTCGGGGATCTGGGGTTAATCTTCTTGAAATCTTCCTAATAATTCCTCACGGGATAACTGCAAAAGTAAGGGTGTAAATTCTTCCCTATTTAGAGTAATGATTTTATCAATTACTTGTTCTAAATCATCATCAACCTTACCAAAACGTACCTGTAAAATACTTTCGGCCATCGCGCGACGTTCTCTTTTTTCTCCTTCTTCTCTCCCTTGATGTATTCCTTCTTGTCGCTTTTCTTCTTTAATTTGTTCTAATAATTCTTGATACATTTCTGATAATTTCATAATTAACTCCTGATCATCTTGATCAATATCCTTTTCTTTTTGCTGTCTGGCTGATAACATGGCTATTAAGTCATGTACTAATTGTATAACATTTTCTAGCTGTGGGTTATTGTTAGCTAATGCTTCTAATTCTTCCACTGCTTTTCTTTGTACCTTCCCCCTACCTAATACCCTTAAAAATAAGGTTTCTGGTGTACTGGGTAACTGGTGAATAACGATAATACCCGTTCTTGATACTTCGTCTAATAAATAAACCCCTTTACCCCATGTTTGATACTCTAAACTGAGATCAACACCCTTGAATATTTCCTCTGATGCAGTAGGTGTTAATATCCATAAAAATGGTAATTGGTTTTCATTAATGCGGGTATTATTACGTTTTGCTTGTCTTTCTAGGTTTGCATGGATATCAAATAATTTACCCATACAACTTCTGATTTCACTTCTATCCACGGGGTTACGAAATGGTTCAAAAACTATGCTATTTGCATAAGTTCCCATTTTTCCCAATAGTCCTAATTTTTCGATGTTTTCAGGATTTGAAAATGGGGTAAATAATACGTCTATCTGTCTTTTTTCTGAGATGATATCTTGACTGACTTCTACTTTTCCGTAGGGTGTAAATATCTCTGTCAAATATTGTTTTGCAAATTGATCATGAATAAATCGAGTCATGGAATTTTAGGTTTTAGATTTTGAACTAGAAAAGTATTTAGACTGCTAACATTTTTAATTTCATCATATTATTAATTAGTTTTATCTAATATTTTTTGAGCTTTTAAAGGTAGAAACAATAAAGATAAATACTTATTTCTCTTCACCATCTCCCAAATTAATAACGGAATTGAAGTACCAGCAATAAAAGCTAAAGTAAGATTTACATATTTAAAGTTAAACTGTGTATTCAAAAATAGATGTACCTCTCGTTGAACGATATAGTGAAACAATAACAAAAATAAACTACCACTACCAATATAAGCTAGAATATTGGCAACTTTAGTAAATTTAGATAACCAACTAGAAATATTCAAAACAATATATATTCCTAAAATTGCTTCTACAGTGGAAATAATTAAATGATCATATTTTCTGAAATTTATGTCTATTGTATGGTTATAACGATAATGACAAAAACTAAATATTAATAAGCTCAAAATCAAATACATTGGTTTAATCTGAAAACTAACAACCTGAGATTTGAATATAAATCCTAGTAAAAAGAAAAAACTACCCAAAAATAAAATATCCGTACTAAAAGGAAGACCCGGTAAAATGAATGATCTTCCGAATAATTCAAAAGGAACTCCATTAATATTAATAGGGATTTTCCAAAAAATACCACGTGTTAAAAAACCTATAATTAATAATATTGATATTAATAAAAATTGAATTATTATTCTTCTAGAAGTAATTTTTGTAAACTTAATAAATAACCATGAAAAAACAGAAACCGCCCAAATAAAAGTTAAAAACCACAAAGGGGCCCAAACAATAGGAAGAGTGAAACTTGTACTATAAATTGTTCCAAATATAGCTATAGCAATGGTATCAAGGTTAAACATCACATACCCTATAAAAACCGTAATTAGATAGGGTTTCACAATTGCATCTAATTTCTCTATCATTAATTTAACTAAAGGTTTTTCAGTGTTGAGAAACAAACCTGATAAAAATAAGAATAATGGTAAATGGAAAGAATATATAATGTTAAATAGTTCACCTTTAGGACGGGTAGTAATTGGATTATGACCTAATACAACTAACAATATACCTATACCTTTTGCTATGTCTATATGTTGTAATCTGCTATTCATAATTTTAGTTATCAAGTAATAAATAATACTGGATATTATACCCGAATTTCTCAGGTTCAAAAATCCAAAATTTTCCCAATAGAAAGAGTAAAACCCCTTGACAGAACCAGAAAACCCTGTTATGCTGATTTTGATGAGGAAGAACTATCTTCTGTGCATAAGCCAGATTAATCAAGTTTAAATTGAAAATTACTGTAAACACAGTGTAAAAAAATAGTATATCTCGTTGCAAAACCGAAATATTGTGAGTTAATATACTAATATAGTGTTTATAAATTTTATTACCTACTTTTTAATATCTTTAATTTCTTGATTGAGTATGAATAACAGTCACTTATTGATGGGGCGGATTTTTGCGTGATGTCCTATTGTATCAATCCTCACTGTCCCAAACCTGCTGACCCTGCAAATGCAAATAATCGTATTTGTCGTAATTGTGGGTCACAATTACTGTTGCAAAATCGTTATCGGGTACTAAAACAACTAGGTCAAGGTGGTTTTGGAAACACCTTTGAAATTGACGACGGTGGAAAAACCAAAGTTTTAAAAGTGCTAACAGAAAATAACCCCAAAGCGGTGGAACTGTTTCAACAAGAAGCTAAAGTTTTGAGTCAGTTAAATAGTGCAGGTATTCCCAAAGTTGAAGCAGATGGTTATTTTACCGTTTTACCTAAAAATAGTTCTGTACCATTGCACTGTTTAGTAATGGAGAAAATAGAAGGGGTAAATTTAGAGCAATGGATGGAAGTTCGCAATTATCAACCTATTGCTGAAACTCAAGCTATCAATTGGTTAAAACAAATAGTAGAAATTCTGGCTTTAGTACACGCTAAAAAATATTTTCATCGTGATATTAAACCTCAGAATATCATGCTGCGACCTAGTGGGCAATTGGTTTTAATTGATTTTGGTGCAGTGCGACAAATCACCACCACAATTTTAGCCGGAAATTCCCATACTAGAATTATTTCTCAAGGTTATTCACCACCAGAACAACAAAATGGTTATTCAGTACAACAGTCTGATTTTTTTGCATTGGGACGGACTTTTATATTTTTATTGACTGGTAAAGAACCGCAGGATAAAGCTATTTATGATCCTCTGACTAATGAGTTAAATTGGCGAAAATATGCAGTTAATATTTCTCCGCTTTTAGCAGATTTAATTGATAATTTAATTGCGCCTACTGCTAATCAGCGTCCTGAAAATACGAGAGTTATTTTACAGAAATTAAAGGATATTGCACAAGGGTTAAATCAAGTTCATATTATCAGAAATACTACTAAGAGTCAATCTAAAAATAGTGTTTCTCCCACTGTTGCGGTTAGTCCAGGTAAACCAGGACAAACAACGGCTCAACAAACCAAAAAAAGTTTAATCTTGTGGCCATTAATTATTAGTTCATTTTTAGCTCCTGCTATTAGTTCTGTATTAACTCAAAATAATAATCAAGATATATTGAAAAATGTAGATATAACACCTATTGTTAGTCCTAGTATTTCTAATACATCACCAGTTATCCCAATTAGTGAATCTACATCAAAAGTTGAACCACAAATTCAACCAAGTCCGGTAAATGTAGTTTCATCAGAAGATGTGGAAGCTGAAAAAGCAAGAAGGGAAGAAATAGAAAAACAAAAACTTCAAGATGCTTTAAAAGCTGAACAGGAGAGAGAAGCAGCTATAGAAAAACAACGTCAATTACAAGCAGCAGCTAAAGCTGAAGAGGAAAGAAAAGCAGCTATAGAAGCACAGAGAAAACGAGAAGCTGAGAGACAGGAAAGGGAACTTGAGGCGGTTATTTTGGCACAACAGAAAGAACAAGCTGCACTGCGAGAGAAACAAAGAAGACAAGCAGCAATACAAGCTGAAAAGGCTAAACAGGCTTTGCGAAAGAAATCACAAACAACAATTGTGAAAGTTCCAAAGAAACGACAATCATCTACTAAGGGAAAAGTTACAAGGAGAAAACCAGAAAATACACAACGTGCAAACAATAATGTAGTTAATACTGCTAAACCTTGGGAAACTACATATCCCATTCCTAAAGCATCAGATGAATTAGAACAAGTAATAAGAGAGGGAAATCAATGATGAAATTTACGGTAAAAGGTTTAATTGCTTTATTTGTAACTAGCTCGGCTTTGTTTTTAACGCCAATGAAAAGTGATGCACAGGTTAATATGAAGATGCTAATCCAAGTTACAAAAAGCTGCCAAAAAGATGCAATTTCTACTAAATATTATCAAAATATAGGTGTTTTATCTGATAGAAATACCAACAATTATATTCAAAAAGAAAAAAATCAATTGATTGAAATGTGCATATATAACCGATATCACTATTCTTTAGTTGTATCTAAACTTCCTTGGCTAAATTCAAGTGGAAAAATTATGCCTGGATATCCTGGTGCTGTAGTTGTTGGTTCTTTAGTATCTTGGTTAAAAGGAGGAAAAACGCCAATTTACGTTTTAGATTGTATTTCTAGTCAGAATGCTGGTAGTCCACAATGTTCTAAAGTAAAAAACTTTATGGGTTATGAGGAAGAGTTGAGATGTTTAGATAGATGTACTGATTTAAAAAATCAATTAATATTCGGCTTATATGAGGTTGCTGTTTGTCCTTCTTGTGTTGTAGCTCATGATGAGGTATTCGGTTCACAAGAGGTAATTTTAAAATCCTTTATCCAATGGTTTCTGAAACTTGATCAACTAAAAAGAAGAGAACTCATTTCTCTTTTAGGAGATGACGATAAAGCTCGTCAATTGAGGGAATCAATAAATAAAGAATCTAAATATGCTGTTAAAAAATACCAGGAAGTACGTAACAGAGTTGAGAGGAAGCAAAAAGAAAGATAGAGGGTAATATTCATTTGTAAATCAATATTTTTAAGAATCATCAATTTTACATAATAAACAGTGCTAATAAAATGCTTATAATTTAAAATACATAAAATTTATAAAATTTCCAATAAATTCAAACAAGTAATTAGAGAGGGAAATCAATGATGAAATTCACAATTAAAAGTTTAATCGCTTTATTTGTAACTAGCTCTGCTTTGTTTTTAACGCCAATGAAAAGTGATGCACAGGTTAATATGAAAACATTAGCTGAGGTGGCTAAAAGTTGTCAGAAAGATATGTTTTCTAAAAGTTATTATCAGCAAATGGGATTAGATATTAAGACCCAAGTGATATCTTCTGATAGTATTTTAGGCTTATGTATCGAATATCGATATCATTACTCTTTAGTTTTATCTCGATTTCCTTGGCTAGTTTCAACAGGAGAAATACTGCCGGGGTATCCTGGTTCTGTAGGGATTGGAACACTAGCAAATTATAATAGTTATGATAACGCTCAATTACTAGACTGTGTTATTTCTCAAAAAGCATCTAGTCGTGAATGCGAGAGGGCACGGATGAATATTACTCACGGATCTAAATACACGAGTTTCAGTTATTTGCTTAACAATTATCTACCATTCGTTTGCCCTTCTTGTGTTTTAGCTCATGATGATGTATCAGGTTCACAAGAGGCAATTTTACAAGCTTTCATCCAATGGTTTCTTAAACTTGATAAACCAAAAAGAAGAGAAGTGATTTCTCTTTTAGGGGATGATGATAAAGCTAGTCAATTGAGGCAATCATTACGTACAGAATCTAGGGAAGCAGTACAAAAATATTGGGAAGCACGCAAAAGAGTTGAGCAGCAGGAACAGGAGCGACGTAGAAGAGAATTACTTGGTAATTAGGTTTTTTCCTAAAGCATCCGATGAATTAGAACAAGTAATTAGAGAAGGAAATCAATGATGAAATTTACGGTAAAAGGTTTAATTGCTTTATTTGTAACTAGCTCGGTTCTGTTTTTAACGCCAATAAGAAGTAACGCACAGGTTAATATGAAAACATTAGCTGAGGTGGCTAAAAGTTGTCAGAAAGATGTACCTTCTAAGAAATACTATCAGCAAATGCTAGTGAATGTTAGTCGGTGGAATAATACAGACTTAGTAGGATGTATCGGCTTTCGATATCATTACTCGTTAATTTTGGATAAATTTCCTGAACTCGCTTCAGCAGGAGAAATACTACCAGGGTATCCTGCTTCTGTAGCTGTTGCACAACTAGCAGTTTTTTCTTTTTCTGATCAAATAAAATATTTGGATTTGTTAGACTGTATTATTGCTAATAATACCTTTGCTAAGGTATGCAGGTATAGCAATAGAATTCTTTCTTCTCAGGGCATGAAATATAGAACTCAGTATTCTTTAATGAGTCATTACCTACCATATATTTGCCCTTCTTGTGTTGTAACTCATGACGAAGTATTTGATTCACAAGAGTCAATTTTAAAAGCTTTTATCGAATGGTTTATTAGACTTGATAAATCACAAAGAAGAAAAGTGATTTCTATTTTAGGGGATGACAATCAAGCTTTTCAATTGAGGCAATCACTAGGTAATGAAACTGAAGCAGCACAAAAAAAATATGAAGAAACACGCGCAAGTGTTCAGCAGCAGGAACAGGAGAGACGCAGACAAGAATTACTTGGTAATTAGGTTTTTGTAATTTAGTAGTAGGTTGGGTTGACGCAAGGAAACCCAACAATAATCACAAACAGCACATAATAGTAATATATAAAAAGCTGAAAACCTAAAATGAAATCATGACCACAGAAGCAGAATATCAAGCAATAATTACCAGCTATAACTGGGATGATTTAATCAAATTATGGTCAGAAATTAAAGCAAAAAAGACCTCAAACTTTTGGGATGCAGGTAAAGCATTAGAATATTTAGTATTACGTGCATTTCAACTTGATGGTGCAGAAGTAGCTTGGCCTTACATCGTCAAAGTTCAAGATAAAATAGTAGAACAAATTGACGGAGTAATCTATACAGATAGCCTAGCCTGTTTGATAGAATGTAAAGATACAAGTGACGAGGTTAATATTGAACCCATAGCTAAACTAAGAAATCAATTGCTACGAAGACCAGCATCAGCTATTGGTAGTGTATTTAGTCGCAGTGGATTTACAGAAGCAACAGTAACATTAACTGGGTTTATTGCTCCGCAAACTATTCTACTATGGGGAGGAGAAGAAATTGAATATTCACTCACAAATAAATGTATATGTAAATTCCTAGTCAAAAAATATCGTGTTTGTGTTCAAAAATGTATCCCTAATTACGACATTACAACGGAGAGTTTATCATGACACTAGCATACATCCTGACAGAAAGTGATAAAGATATAGAAATTTTACAGAAATTGCTACCAAAAAACTTAATTCAAGATATTAAATTTATAGCAGGTGCAAGTTCTTACAGAGCGCGTTCTTTAGCTAGTTCACTACTTGCAACTCAAAAAATACCTGTTTTTCTTATTATAGATGCAGTTACAGATAACCCATCTAAAGTATTTGAAAAGAAAGATTTAATTAATTATATGTTAAGTCAAGTAAGTTCTGGTATTCCTTTTCAAATTTCCCTAGCTACTCCAGAAATAGAAATTATATTCCTCCAAAATCAACCATTAATTGAAAAAATCGCCCAACGTCAATTTTCTGACTTAGAATGGCAACTAGCCCAAAGTAAACCAAAGGAATTTTTAGAAACAGTCTTAGGTAAAGAAATATCTATCAACGAGAAAATATTTAGCAATATCAATGATGAAGAAATTAAAATATTACAACAACATCCATTAATACAAGAAATAATCACATTCTTATCATCACTTACTGCATCTTCCATAGCAATAAATTAACCATGCGTCTCTGCGTGAGAAAAAAATAAAATAGGGGTAGTTTCCATAACCACCCCCCAAACATAAACTTGTAACTTAATAACTACTCAGCACTAGCCAAAGTGGGAGCAGCAAACACCTGAGAATATAAATTTGTAGGTTGTTGACGAGCCACAACAGGCAACACTTGACGCGCATGAGCCGCAACTTCTACAGTTTTCACATCATAGGTTTCAGTCACCAACTTAGGATAGAAACCAATACCGATGATAGGCAATAACAAACAAGCAGTGATGAACAACTCACGGGGTTTAACATCAGCAACTACAGTATCTAAATGTAACTCTTCACTTTGCTTACCGTAGAACACCTGACGTAACATTGATAGTAAATAAATAGGTGTTAAAATCACACCCACAGCAGATAAGAAAATAACTACAACCTTGAAACTAGAACTATAAACATCGCTAGTGCCAATACCCAAGAACACCATCAACTCACCCACAAAACCACTCATACCGGGTAAAGCTAAAGAAGCCATTGCACCAGCCGTAAACAGAGCGAAAGTTCTAGGCATTACCTTAGCAATACCACCCATTTGATTCATCATTAAAGTATGGGTGCGTTCGTAAGTGACTCCAGAGAGGAAGAATAAACTAGCAGCAATTAAACCATGAGAAACCATCTGTAACATTGCACCACTAATACCAATTTCGGTATAAGATGCAAGTCCAATCAACACAAAACCCATGTGGGCAATAGAAGAGTAAGCTAAACGGCGCTTTAAGTTAGTTTGAGCAAAAGCACAACAAGCACCGTAAACAATATTAACTACACCTAAAATTGCTAAAGCTGGAGCAAAAACAGCGTGGGCATCACCTAACATTTCCATGTTGAAGCGAATCAACGCATAACCACCCATTTTTAATAACACACCAGCTAAAATCATAGAACCAGGTGCAGACGCTTCACCGTGAGCATCAGGCAACCAGGTATGAAAGGGGAAAATAGGTAATTTTACACCGTAAGCAATTAAGAAACCTGCATAGAGAGCTAGTTCTAACAGTTGGGGATATTCTTTAAGTCCCAATTCTGTCATGTTAAAGGTGAAGTTATCACCATAAAACGCCATTGTTAAACCAGCTACGAGAATAAATATAGATGCGGCGGCTGTGTAGAGAATAAATTTAGTAGCTGCGTAACGGCGGTTTTTGCCTCCCCAAATAGAAATCAATAAATAAACTGGGACTAATTCAATTTCCCACATTAAGAAAAATAATAACAAGTCTTGGGCGAGGAATACACCTAATTGGGCGCTATACATCACCAGCATCAACGCATAAAATAAACGCGGCTTATTGGTTACTTTCCAAGCCGCGAATATTGCTAATGTGTTAATTATGCCTGTAAGTATGACTAAGGGCATTGATAAACCATCAATCGCTACTGCCCAATTTAAACCGATTTGAGGTATCCAGCTATAGGTTTCTGTGAGTTGTAAAGCGGAACTTTGGAAGTCGTAACCTTGCCAAATGGCAAAAATCATTAATGCTAAATCTGCAAAAGCTACTCCTAAACCATACCAGCGAACGGTTTTACCATCTTTATCAGGAATCAGGGGAATGGCTAAGGCAGCCACCAAGGGCAAGAAAATAATGGCTGATAGCCAAGGAATTTGTATCGGATTCATCACTGTTGACAATCAATTTTGAATTTTTCTTTTAATTAGATTATATTAAGGAATTGTTACTTTTGTAAACACATTTCTTAACATAGTGTGAATTTAGGCAATGAATAGTAATAAATACTTACCTAAACTGCCTAGCCGCTATTCTAATCATAAATTTTTGTAACGTCAATAAAAGGGAATAGGGAATAGGGAATAGGGAATAGGGAATAGGGAATAGGGAATAGGAGGCAGATATTTCTACCCAGTCACCTGTCACCTGTCACCTACCAAACTAAACAATACGGTTGACAATTCTCCATACTTCGCCGTCAGAACGAACGTAGGGAACAGAGATAGTTTTAAATCCGGTAATGAAGGGTTTGTTGTAAACTTGCCAGTACATGGGGCTAAGTTCATCAGCACAGGCTTTGAGTAGTTTTACTTCTTGAGCTAGTTCTCGCGCCAGTTCATTGACTCGTTGGGCGTGAATTTCTGCGAATTTTTTGCCCTCTTCTAATTCTTGTTTTTGTTGAGCAATACGCTGAGAATAGGAGAGAGATTCAAATAAATAAGTTTCTTTACGGCGTTTTTGTGTTTCTAAAAAAGCGATTGCATTATCTATACCTTGAATTTCTGCGGCAATTTCGGGGTTTTCCCTAGCTTGACGACGGTATGCTTCTACTATGGCCAAGGTTGTATTATTTTCACTAGATGCTATGTGATTTTGGGTTAATGCTGCTCTTTCTTGTTGCAGTGCTTGAATTTGTGAGTTTATTTCTTTGATTTCTGCTTGAATTTTATTCATATATATAGTAATGAGATACTAAGAATTACAAAAGATTTTGATGTTTTTTAGTTAAGATTAAATTTCATTAATCTAGTCTTAGTCTACAAGGTTATCGCCCTTAATTTGTAAACACCCCAGTTGCAATAATCGCCTTACACAGTTTATCAATTACTGGCACTGAAACACTATTCCCGATTAATTTTATCCATCTTGATCTTGACTCTGGTAATTTAAAATCTTTAGGAAAACCCTGTATTAAACAAGCCTCACTTTTAGTAATTTTTCTAAATTCTTGTTTTCTATAAACTTCTTCAATGAATTTCTGTTTAAAATCATGATGATTTTGGGCAGAGATAGTTTTTAAAGTGATAAAATCATGAGTATCACTGGCAACTAACGTAGGAAAAATATCAGAACTGGGTAAAAAGATTCGATTTACACCAAATAAACCTGTACTAATTTTAGTATTCTTAAAATCATAACGAATTTCTGTACATTCAATTATATTTTTTGCTTTAAGAGATGCAATAACTTTCATAATTGCAATCTTGTTAATTTTTAACTGTTTTTGTTTTTTCAAATTATCAACAATGATTTCTTGATTATTTGTCAGTGAAAGTAAAAATTCTTCATCCTTTGTCAATTCATGAATATTAGACTTTTTAATCAAAAAACGATACTCTTCAGGTTTAAATATTTCTAATTCTATCAGTTCATCAATTTAAGATATAGGATAAAGCATCCTGATTGCGAGGATCTACCAAACCTTTCACATTTTCAAAAATAAAAACCTTTGGTTGAGATTGTTGTAATAAATAGATTGTATCATTCCATAACTGACCGCGATCATCATTAAAACCGAGATTTTTACCAGCAATAGACCAACTTTGACAAGGAACACCAGCAGTTAAAAAATCATGAGGTGGTAATTCTTTGATTTTAGTAATATCACCCAAATTCAAACTAGGTGAAACTTGGAAATTTTCACAATATGTATTAATCGCATCCTGATTTATTTCACTAAAGCCTATACAATCACCACCATTATTGCTTAATCCAATTTTAAAACCACCAATTCCAGCGAAAAGATCAATAAAAGTAAATCTTCTATTCGGCATTTGATATCTTTGATATATAATAAAAAAATTGAAAAGACTTACCAAATCTATTATTTATCAATCATTATTTTCGCTATTATTTTCTTCATTGGGTTCTCCCTCAATAAGTTTCTCGTTATCTTGTATAACTATATCTTCAATATCTTGAACGGAAATATCTAAATCTTCTAAGGCTTCTTTTATTTTCTCATAGTGAGCCGGTTCAAATAAGAACTTGAATATTCTTTCTGCTGTTTTTTCTTCATTATCACTTACTTCAACTTGCTCATCAACAAACTGATTAATAAAGTTGAAAGTTTGAATCATAATTTTTTTGTCATCTTGTTCATAAATTTTGATGATATGTTTGTTTACATTTATCTTATCACCGAATTTTGCTTTTAAATATTTTGTAAAACCGACTTTAAATAAAGCTAATAAATGATATAAACCAGCGTTGAAAGTATCTTCATACGGAAGAGATACAGCAGTATAAATTACATCAAAAACATATAATCCACATAGCATATTTTCAAATGTTGTTTCATCATTGAATATTTTTTCATAAAGACCATCTTTATGTTCTTTGTGAGAGATAAAATTCAAGTCTTTACTCGTTTGTTGTTGTTGATTATAGTTCTTTAAAACACTAGAAGGATCTTGCAAATGGTAAGCTAAATAGGTATTTGCAAACACAGAATTTGGAACTTTTTCTATATTTTCTGGAGTTTCTCTAAATTCATCACGTCTTTTCTCATACCAAATATTAGTTTGATAGGATGCGTTTTGCAGCATTATCTGTATATCGTCATTAGCACAAAAATCTCTATCATCTACAGGGTTTTGGGAATTAGTATATCGGGTAACATTCAAATCAAAGTCTTTTCCGCCTGATTCTAATAAGCGTAAAGTCACCAAAGATACACTATCCATCTGCTTACGCTTTGTTGGTGAGGCATCTTTGTAAGCTAGGTAAATTGCATAAACAGTCTGTGCGCCATTAATAATTTGTAATCCTGTTAATTCTATTTGTTCAGCTGTTTTGCGAATAGTAGGCAAAAAATAAGTAATTGCTGTAATACCATTATTGTAATACCAAAAAAAGGCAGGGTTATCCACCGCAGTTCTTTCTATATCTTCATTGAATTGCGATTGAAGTAGAGGATTTCTGACGTTTTTATAAAAAAGAGCAAATCCATATTTTTCAAATAAATCATAGATACTTTTGGGGCGAAGTAAAAACATATATGCCTTAAAGGGAGTCTGTATTTTAACAACTCCATTTGTTTGAACTATTTCTAGAGTAACAGGATTTTCTTCTGGATTATGGTAACTTTCTAGAGGATTTAAAGGTTCTATTTTTTTATATATTCTGTCAATATAATCTACTTTTATGCGATTTATATCAATTACTTCAAATTTAGTTTTTTCATCAGATTTTATAAAAGCACTAATGTTTTCATCTGCACCTCCTTGATATTGAGAAAGTGTCAAAAATATAAATTTTACCTCTCCATTAGCTTTCAGGTGATGATCCAGATCATCTAATTTCGCTTTGACTTTTTCATTAACATTTTGTTTTTCTCCCCGCAAAATTGTATCAAAATCATTAAGTGCTTTTAGGATTTCATCTTTATCGGTTTCTTTCTCTGACTTATCTGCATTGTTCCATTTTGACTGAACTACATAAAAAATTTTATCGCCTTGATTGTTTGTACTATCAAAAATAATGTCGCAAGAGCTATCTCTATCACCATCTGTAATAAAATCTTTATAGTTAGATTTTCTACCGTAAAATTCTAGAAACCAAATTAATAGCGCGTAAGATTTCTGATTATTTATAGCATTTTTATTTTTATGTTTTTTGATAAATTCATCATCTTTATATTTTTCTAATAGTGTATTAATTTCGCTATCAATTACATTATAAAATTCTTTTGTCTGCATAATTTATACCTCAGTTGATTAATGGATATAATCTGGAGTCTAGCTTTATACATCCACAAATAAGCCAGACTATCAGCAGCCGTTGATAAACTATTATAAAATCACCGCCCCTTGCACATCAACAGGAAGCAATCGCACATTAGAACTAATTCCCACCCGTTGCCAAGCATTAGCCATCGCTGTAGCTACACCAGAACCATGTAACTTATCAGTCAAAGCCAAAAGCGTAGGACCAGCACCACTAATAACCATCCCATAAGCACCAGCACCAATAGCGGCAGCTTCCACATCCTTATAACCAGGAATCAAAGCCTGACGGTAGGGCTGATGTAACCTATCTTGCAAAGCAGCTTTTAACCATTCTTCCCGACTCGTTGCCAAAGCCCGCAACAACAAACCCAAATGAGCCGCATTAAAAATTGCATCAGCCCGACTTGTTTCCGTAGGTAAAACCTGACGTGCTTCCGAAGTAGATAACTCAAAATCAGGAATTGCCACCACAGGTATAATATCTCTGTGCCAAGTAATATCACAAACTTCCCAACCATTCAAACCAGTGGCCGCTAAACGACATCCACCCAAAAAAGCGGGAACAACATTATCTGGATGGCCTTCCATGGCGATCGCCAACTCTATCACCTGCACATCAGACAAAGAATAACCAGCTAAAGCATTAGCAGCAACCAAACCACCCACAATAGCAGTAGCAGAACTTCCCAAACCCCGCGCCAAAGGAACACCTAACTTAATCTCAATTTTCACAGAAGGTGGTTCTTGGTTTATGTGTGCATATAGCTTTGTAAAAGCCTGATAAAGCAGATTACTCTCATCATTTTGCACCTTATCCGCTTCCGTCCCAGAGGCTTGAATCACCAAACCGCCATCATTGCGAGTAAACTTAAACTCATTGTGCAATTGTAAAGCCGCACCGATGCAGTCAAAACCAGGACCCAAATTAGCAGTAGTAGCAGGAACTTTAACAGTAACAGTAGACATAAAGAACAATTAAAAATTAAAAATTAAAAATTAAAAAAGGGATACCTTACTAGCATCCCATATCAAGAGGCAATTTTTTCATTACCAACAAATATTACAGACTAAGGCAGGAGTTCAGGAGTTCAGGAGTATGGCTTCGCCATCGGGAGTTCAGTAGGAGAATATTCACTTTTGCCTCTTGCCTATTGCCTTTTGCTTTCTATTGCCTATTGCCTATTGCCTATTGCCTATTCCCTATTATTTACTTCACAGTCGCCAAAACTGAACTTACCTCAACATCAGCAATTTCAGGAGATAAGAAACCCGCATAAATACCAGGCTTAGTTTCAGAAATTACAGTATAAGACTGACGTACCTGGGCATTAATAGCTACAGTTGTGGCATCATACATCTGCATAGCCACTTTAGGATAGAAACCGATCCCGATAATTAACACCAAGAAACAAGCAGCAATAAACACTTCACGAGGTTTAGCATCAGCATACACTGATTGACCTGGTAACAAACAATCAGTACCAAAACAAGCAGTACCTTCATCTTCCAGATTTTCAGCACCTGCATTATTGATATCACAAATCAAAGCCGCATCCTTACCATAGAAAACCTGACGCAGCATAGACAGTAGATAAATAGGTGTGAGAATGACACCTACAGCAGCTAGGAAAACAGTAACGGTACAGAAAGTGGAACTATAAACATCACTGGTTGTTATACCCACAAACACCGAAAGTTCACCCACAAAGCCACTCATACCAGGTAAAGCTAAAGATGCCATTGCCCCGATAGTAAACAAGGCAAATACCACAGGCATAGCTTGACCAATACCACCCATATCTTTCATCATCATAGTGTGGGTACGGTCATAAGTTACACCAGCGAGGAAAAACAGCACAGAAGCAATTAAACCATGTGAGATCATTTGCAACATTGCCCCATTCATCCCCAAGTCGGTGAAGGAAGCTAAACCTATTAACACAAAGCCCATGTGAGAAATAGAGGAAAAAGCCAAACGCCGTTTCATATTGGTTTGGGCAAAGGAGTTTAACGCACCATAGATAATATTGACAACACCCAGAATAGCTAGAACTGGGGCAAAGTAAATATGGGCATCGGGTAAAAGCTGCATATTTAGGCGAATTAAACCATAACCGCCCATTTTCAGTAACACACCTGCCAAAATCATGGATACAGGGGAAGATGCTTCACCGTGTGCATCTGGCAACCAGGTATGTAAGGGGAAAATAGCCAACTTCACCCCAAAGGCAATAAACAAACCTGCATAGAGCAGTAATTGTAAACCGAGAGGATAATTTTTAGTAGCTAACTCACTGATATCAAAACTGATAACACCTTCACCTTGTAAACCCATTGCCAGGGCAGCTACCAAAATAAAGATAGAAGCTGCTGCTGTGTATAGTATGAATTTGGTTGCGGCATACCGTCTTCTTTGACCACCCCAAATACAAACTAATAGATATACGGGAACTAATTCGACTTCCCAAGCAATGAAAAATAACATCAAGTCTTTGGCGACAAATACACCTATTTGTGCCGCATATAACACCAACATTAGGAAGTAAAATAGCTTGGGTCTGCGGTCAACTTGCCAAGCGGAAAATATAGAAAGGGTAGTCACAAAACCAGCTAATAGTACCAAAGGCGCGGAAATACCATCAACTGCAACAGACCAGTTTAGTCCCAGGGTAGGCATCCAAGCATAGTTTTCTATTAGTTGAAAACTCGCATCCGTAGGATTGTAATGTGTCCAGAAAGCATAGCACATTAACGCAAAATCGGCGATACCTACACCCAACGCATACCACCGGACAAGTTTACCATCTTTATCAGGTAAAACAGGAATCAAAAAGGATGCAAGGAGGGGGAGGAGGATAATCGCGGTCAGCCAAGGAAATTGTTCCGCCATCATGTCAATAGAGAAAAATACTCATTTGTGTAATGAGGATATTGTACTAAACTTTGTAACATTTTCTTTATAAATTTTTATCTTTCCTATACATAGAGAAACATATTAGGAGTTACGCATTGACAAAAAAACTAATTCATGTAGATTAAGCACCATAAGCATTGGTAAGATTGTCCACAATGTAGTCGCGGACAACTAAAGTGAA
>RDXV01000272.1 GCA_004292695.1 Nostocales cyanobacterium
CTAATGACTAATGACTAATGACTAATGACTAATGACTAATGACTAATGACTAATGACTATTACCATTAATAGTTGAATTATTTTTCAAGATATGATGACACTGTATATTGGAACTGCCACAATCATACTGACCATTTGAGGTTGTTAATATCTTGGGGAAAAATTTATGAACATGGAAGAAAAACCCAACAATGGCGACACAATACACACTGACAAGGTAGAAATTGCGGTGCGTTTGGACTCTGAGTTGATCGCTCAAATTCAGCATCTGACAAATGATCCTAGTAAAGTTATTGAAGTCGCCATTCGTCAGTGGTTAAGAGGTGATGTACCCAGAGATGATGAACTTACACGTACTCCCATACGTACACCTATTCCTCCTAGAGGCGAATGGAATGATTGATCAAGTTGGTTCTGGGATATTGGATATTGAGTAGGGGTTAACTACCAATTACCCATTACCAATTACCCATTACCTAATACTTAAATGATACGAAATGTAAATTTTAATGCTCCAAACAGCGGAAAAGTCAAAAATACATAATCGAAGGTGTGAAAGCTGTAAAAGTTTATGCCAAAATTTAAACAGCTTTAGTACAAGCACGGTGACAAGAACTTTGTCTATCCAACTCGATTAATGACTATTACTGCTAACAACCAACTACTAAATTTATTTTCTCAGCACCTGGAGTCAACTAACCGCGCTACAGATGCTTCATCAGCAACTATTGGCTGTGAGTTAATCTACACCCAGGATCAAACAGGATGTTATCTAGCCTTTGATTGGCAATATGATCAACTCCTCAATTTAAGCACTGAGAAAATAATTGATGTTCTCAATGAACACGAAATTTTTGTGCCGGTAGATCAGGCTATTTATCAGCAAAGATTACATCAAGTGCTGAAGACTTTAACTCCAGAAAGGTTTCAATGCTGGTTTAAGTGCAATCAGCAGCAGTTAGTTGAGTTGGAGTTAATTATGACTCCCATTATGCCTAAATGGGGTCAACCAGCAAATACTGTTATGGTGATGGGTAGGTTGTTACCATCTGCTGTAAATAGTCAAGAAGTGAATCAAAGGGTTAGAACTGCTTCTAAAATTGAGTTGAGTTTGGGATATCGTAGTGTGCAACAGGTATCATTACGATATCAAAAACTATTGCATAAAATTACTAGAAATATTCGCCGAACTTTAGATATAAATATCATTTGGCAGCGTACTGTTGATAGTTTGGGAAAAACTCTGAATTTGCAACGTTGTGTAATTTTTCCCTATCAACCTAAAAATGAGAAGGTACAAATTATTGCTGAATATCATCAGCCTGAATTAAAGCCACTATTAGGTTTAGAAGTAGAGATATCATCTACACCTGCTTTTAACCAAGTTTTGACAACTTTAGAACCTGTAATTACGGAAATACCAATTCCTAATCATTCTCAGTTAGAGAAGTTTTTATTGTTTGCTACTAATTATCAAGATCAGCCTAATGCGTTGGTTGGTTTGAGTTTAAGTCAAGATTATCAATTATTGACGGAAACAGAATTAGAATTAACTAAGGAATTAGCAGATCAATTAGGTACGGCTATTGCTCATGCTATTTTATATCAAGAATTAGAAGATGCAAGAAAAAATGCAGAGGAAGCATCAAGGTTAAAAAGTGAATTTCTGGCTAATGTTTCCCATGAAATTCGCACACCTTTAAATGGCATGATCGGCTTTCTAAAGTTAATTTTAGAAGGGATGGCAGATGATCCTGAAGAACAACATCAATTTGTTTCTGAAGCCCATGAATTATCAATTCATTTGTTAAATATTCTCAATGATATTTTAGATATTGCCAAAATTGAAGCTGGTAAAATGGAGTTAGACTGTTCACCTGTGAAACTCCAAGAGTTATTCATAGATGTGGAGAATTTTACCCGTCCGCAAGCGGAAATGAGAAATTTAAGTTTTCAGATGCAAATGCCTGTAACTTCTGATGAAATTATTGTTCAGGGTAATTATCAAAGGTTATTACAGGTGATGTTAAATTTGGTAAGTAATGCTTTGAAATTTACCCATGAAGGTGGAGTGACTATTAGTGCTGATGTGGTCATTAAAAAGGGTAAAGTTAAATCTAATAAACCGCAAACACCGGGTATGGTAAAGGTGAGGGTAGCGGATACTGGTATTGGTGTTTCTTTGGATAAACAAGATAAGTTATTTCAGTTATTTTCCCAGGTTGATGGTTCTCGTACTCGTCATTATGGGGGTACTGGTTTGGGTTTAACTATTTCTCAAAAATTGATAGAAGCAATGGGTGGTGAGGTACATTTTTATAGTTTAGGTGAAGGTTTAGGTTCTACGGTTACTTTCACTGTTCCTCTTTATCAACAACCTGTTATTTATTTACCTACTGAATGTGAAATTGATAATGATGGGTAATTTAGAATTTAGAATTTAGAATTTAGAATTTAGAATTTAGAATGAAAAATTTAGAATGAAAAATTTAGAAGGAAGGAGAAAAGCTCTTACCTTTGTTTCCTTTGCGGTTCAATCATATCAAGCCTTGGAGCATTTTTCTGTTAGATAAAAATAAAATTACAAAATTTTACAAAATTTACACATTTGAGATGCTCCCTTTATAATTTAGAATTACTCATTCATTCTAAGTTCTACATTCTAAATTTTACATTCTAAATTCTTTCTTGTTTTTTCATTAATTTTTGGACACTAACCAAGGCTTTATTTAATTCATAATTTTTGATTTCTGGGTTGTTTAAAAATGCTTGTTGTTCTTCTTCAATCATTTTTACATCTTGAATAACTAACCCATCTAATAATTTCTGTGCTGCACCAAATAAACTATTTTTAATCCATTTTCTAAACCAAATGGGTAATTTATGTAATCTCCAAAAGGCATTAAGTGAGGTAAAATGAATTAAATAGGCTTTGGTTTCTGTTTCATTTATCGGACATAATAAACAGTAAATTTTAAAGTCTTTTCCTAAACTAGAAACCCAGTGGGGATAAACATAACTTACGTCTAAAGGTTCAGGATGTAAACGACGTAAAGCTGGAAAAAATAATTGGGAGATTGACCAAATTTTATCTATTTTGTAATAACTTTGGGCTGTATAATGGGCATGAACACTATGATCATCTTCTTCAATATTTTGTAATGATGCTTCTGCCCATGCTTGTAAATCTTGATGCAAATGTCCATGATACATATCCATCAAGTTTTCAATTAAATATGAATAATGGGCTTTTGTATTAATTACGGAAACTGTGGCAATATAATTCAGATGATCCCATTCTGGTAAACCCATTGGTTCTATTTTTGGGGTTTCATTTCCAGGATATAACCAAATAAAACCATCTTGTTCTTTAATGGGATATTGACGAATTTTACAACTTGGTAATTTTTGATGATCTGCTAAATAGGGAACTTCTGCACATTCACCTTTGCTGTTAAATTGCCACCCATGATATGCACATTCTAATTTATCATTAATTACTTGTCCGTGACTAAGTTTAACTTGCCGATGAGGACATCTATCTTCTAAGGCATGAATATTACCGCTATTATCTCTATAAATGGCTATATTCTGTCG
Source organism: Nostocales cyanobacterium (assembly GCA_004292695.1). GTDB lineage: Bacteria > Cyanobacteriota > Cyanobacteriia > Cyanobacteriales > Nostocaceae > Okeanomitos. The sequence goes on from RDXV01000272.1 coordinate 3,598, forward strand.
CCAAATTGTAATAGATATGGGTTTATTTGTAACTTCATTACTCCGTGCTAATACATACCAATGATTAGGGTTAATTCCCAATTTACGGACATTTTTAGGTAAAATATAATCAAGGGTTGTATCTTTGTTTTGTATAAGTTCTTGCATACTCTGAAGTTAAAATTAGGTATATGGAAATAATTACAGCGCTTCCCGTTGTTATGAGGTACAGAGTTTTTTAGTTTTAGGGAACAGGGAACAGGGAACAGGGAACAGTAAATAAATCAGGGTGTACTTC
>RDXV01000099.1 GCA_004292695.1 Nostocales cyanobacterium
CTCTGAAAATCTCTTACCTTTGTGTCCTTTGCGCCCTTCGCGGTTCAATCATATAAAGGCTTGGAGCGTTTATTTCGTAAGATAAACATAAATTTACACGTTTGGGATGCTCCCCTAAAATCTGGTTAGGGTAGGCACAGGGGCTCTACCCCTACGAATTACATAATAAAGAGTTATCATTATCAATTTCTGAATTTGTGTTTAAATAATCATTGATCCAATTACAACCAAAGTTCATTAAATCAAGATTCAATATTTTTTCTAAGTTCCATAAAACCACAGTTTGATCATCACTGGCTGAGGCAACAATAGGTAAATAGGGATGAAAAGCGACACTGCGAATTCCAGAGTTATGGCCATGGAGATTAGTAATTAGTTTCCCTTCGTGATTCCAAATTTTCACAGTTTCATCAACACTGCCTGTAGCAATTAACTGATTATCATGACTAAAAGCTACACCCCAAACCGCTGCTTTATGTCCTGTCAATGTTTTTAACAACTTACCTGATGTCGTCCAAATTTTAATAGTCATATCTCCACTACCGGAAGCTATTTTGTTACCATCTGGACTAAAAGCAAGTTTCCAAACTGTGGCATCATGTCCTTTTAATGTTTGTAAAATTTTTCCTTGATTATTCCATAAACTGATTGTACCATCGCTGCCGGCAGAAGCTAAAATTTTCCCATCTGGACTAAATTGTAAACTCCAAATACTGTCATGTTCTGTTTTCCAGGTTTTAATCATTTTACCTTCAAGATGCCAAAGAAAAATATTCCCATTCATATCAGCGGAGGCTAAGGTGTTGTTTTGGGGATGCCATACTACAGATAATATAGTGGTTTGATGTCCTGATAAAGTTTTGAGTAAATTACCGTCTGGTTTCCAAATACTAATGGTTTTATCTTCTCCTGTAGATACTAATAAATTACCGCTAGAGTTCCAATCTAAATCAGATATGTCAGTGGTTTGAGTGAGAATTGTATTTAATTTAATTCCTTGAAAATTAAATAATTTAATTGTCTGATCTGTACCGGTGACAGCGAGAATTTCCTCTTGGGGATGAAAAGCAACTTTTCGCACAGTACCAATGGAAGTATATAGGGTTTTATGAAAGCTGTTTTTCGTTTTCCACAGTCGGGTAATGTTTTCTGCACCGGCGGAAGCAAGATAATTACCATCGGGGCTAAATGCTAAATCCCAAATTGCAGATGTATGACCTCTGAATGTAGTAATTAAACTACCGTCAAGATTCCACAATTTCATGGTTTTATCCCAACTTCCAGACACAAATGTTTTCCCATCGGGGCTAAATTCTAATTGATAAATACCTGCATTGTGTTCTGTGGAAATTGTTTTGATCAGTTTACCGTCAGGATGCCAAAATTTAATCTTGGTATCTGCACCGCCGGAAATTAATAATTTACCATCTGGACTGTAGGCGATAGCCTGAACTGGGGCTTTATGTCCTTTCAGGATCATTTTTAATTCACCCTCTCGATTCCAAAGTTTAATTTGGTGATCGGCACAAGCAGCGGCTATCGTTTCCCCATCAGGACTAAAGGTAACATCCCTAATGCCGATAGTTTGTGATTGGATATTTTTTAATAGTTTTCCCTCCCGATTCCAAATTTCTAAAATACCTGTACCAGCAGTGATAAAAGTTGAACTATCGGGAGTAAAAGCTATATTCCAAATACCAGCGTTTTCTGTAGGAATACTTTTAATCAATGTTCCATCTCGCTGCCACAGTTTAATAGTTTTGTCATCACCCGCAGAAGCAAAAATTTTTCCATCGGGGCTAAATCTCACAACTCTGATGATTGATTTATGTGCTGTTAATGTTTTGATTAATTTCCCATTAGGTTGCCAAATTTTAATAGTTTTATCAACTCCCCCTGTAACTATTTGTTGACCATCTGGGCTAATATCCACCGCTAAAACCGCTGCGGTGTGGCCATTTAAACGGTTATATTCTTGAATGCTTAAAATTACTCTTTGTAGAGCAGAATTTACCTGGGCTTGGAGTTGAGGATCGGCATAATTTAGTTTTTGTAGACGCTGTTTTCCTTTAATTGCTTGCAGGAGAGCATCAAAATCTTTATCAGATGCAAATAAAGCCTCTGAAGACAACGCGATCGCTCGCACTTCACTAACTGCTGTTTGTTGATATTGCCGATAAGCAAATAATCCCAAGGCGATCGCCACTACCATCATCATACTCACCCCAGCTAACATCGTTTTTTGTAGTCTTAAATTCTGGGTTTGTTCTAAAGAACGTTGACGTTCTATTTCTAATTTAGCTTCTACCGCTTGCAGTCTTTTAGCTTCTAGAGTTTTCTGTAATTCTTGACTTTCTAATTCCTGACTAGCAGCTAAAAAACGATAATCTAAATCACTTAAACTTTTTCCCCGACTCCAATTTAAAACTTCTGCTAAAGCCTGTCCTCGCAACAACCAAGACTTATCTATATATCCTGATGTGATCCAATTATTAATAGCCTGAGAATAAGGACGTAAATTAGCTAATTGTTTACCCACCCATTCTAAATCAAAAATATATTGATAAATCGGATTTTTAACCTGTAGTCTTCCCCCTTTCTTTTCTACCAAACCTGCTAATATTAACTCTGTTTGTTCTGGGCTATCATTAATAATAATACCATAATTATTGTCTCCTGTATCTTCTTTCCCAGACAATAAATTTTCACCATCACTCCGCAATAAAATTTTTTGATATAACCCCAACAACCTACCCATTTTCTGTTCACTATACAACAAACGATCACGAATCGTTTTTAAATGTTCTGGTTGATCTTGACTTTCCCAATTATCTAAAATTCTGCTGTTAACAACTTCATCAACATCTTCCACAAATGTTAAATTCTCATCACTAATCATCTTACATAATTTCTGAGTTAAAAATGGTTGTCCCCCTGTCCATGCTAAAATTCTTTTTAATATAGATTCAGGATCTTTCACCACATAACTTAAACCCCTTAGCAATGGTGCAGCTTCGGAAAAATTAAAACCTTTTAACTCTATCGCTTTTCCCACATTAAAAGGTGTACGCTGGGTATCCGCAATTAAATCTGAAGGAGTCGCTACCCCAAATAAAGCAAAAGTTAACTTTTGATATTTTGAATCTTCAGCACGACGATTATAACAAGCACGAATAAACGCAAAAAAATCATCCGTCGCAAATTTCAAACCCAGCACACTATCAATTTCATCAATAAAAATTACAATAGGTTGTTCAACTTGAGTTAATAAAACAGTATCAATAAAATCACTAAACCTATTAATTAAAGAAAGGTGTTCATGTTCTCGCCACCAACTTAACAAATTTAATTTTAAACCAAAACTTTTAATTAATAAAGCCAGAATCGAAGCATACCATTGTTCTGATGTAACTTCTTTTGTACCAATAGCCGTAATATCAATTATTCCACAACTAACACCCTGAGCTTGTAACCGATGGGTAGTTTTTACCCGCAAGCTAGACTTACCCATCTGTCGCGCATTAAACACATAGCAAAATTCACCATTCATCAAACCCTGAAATAATAATTCATCAGCTTTTCTCCACACATAACTAGGAGAATTAACAGGTAAACTACCACCAACTTGATAAGATGAATGAGGCTGAGAATAGGTGAACATTAACTAAATACCTGACTAAAATATTGTTGATATAAACTACAGCTAGGAATTACTAACTGATGATCAAATTTAATTAAACCTAAACCTTGTAATTTAAAAGATTGCTGTGGATGTAATTCTACACCCTCTTGAAATATCACAACCTTTTGCATTGCAGCTTCTAATTCGGGATTATGTTCTAAATATGCTAACTGTTGTCGCAAATGACTATTAAAAATATTAGATGTTGCCATAATATCAGTAGATAAATCGGCAATATTGAATTTTTTGTGATACAAATGAAATAACGCTAATTGTGTTAAATAAGGATTGCCACCCACCAAATTAATTAATTCCTGGGCATAGGTTTCTGATGGTTCTAAACCATAACGAATTGCTAAAGTTCTCACCTGTTCTAAATTAAATGGAGGCAGTTCAATTAATAAACCCACATTAAAAGGAGACTGATGGATATTTAAAGGTAAAAATACCTCTGTAGAATAGACTATTACTAACCTCAGTCTTTGCCATAAATCACTATTAACTGTATTATGTCTCGCTTGTTCATACCAAGCCCTTAACATCCCAAAAAAGTCAGTAGCAATTTCTGGATAGTTAAATAAAACATTAACTTCATCTAAAATTAACAATAACGGACTTTCATCACCGGATAAAAAACAACTTTCAAAATAATCTGTACAGCTATAACTACTACCAAATAAAGGATTCCATAACTCTGTCAATTGGTTTGGTAAATTTAAACTCTTACCAATTCTTAAACATAACCATTGTAAAAACTGATTCAGATTGCCTAAAACTAAACTATCTGCCAGTTGTAAACTAATTACTGCGCTACGAAAACCATTTTCTTGGGCATAGTTCAAACATTGATCAATCAAAGATGTTTTCCCAAATTGTCGGGGAGCGCGTATTCTAATTAATGCTCCTGGTTGGTAAATTTCTTGAAACAAGATTTTTTCCGCTGGTGGACGATAAAGGTAAAATGGTGAATCTAAAGGCAGTTGTCCCTTTAACGGTGCTTGCAGTAAGCTAGATAACATTACTTTATCAGTGTGAGTTTTAGTATCCTGTCTGATGTAATCTTCTGCCTCTAAAGAAAGTCCAAAGGCTTCAAAATAGGAAGCTAAGGTTGGTTGATCTATAGGGCTTTGTCTTTTTCTGACTTTGGTTAGTGTTTTTGCACTGATGCCCGTTATTTCACTTAATTTTTCCAGAGTATAGGGAATACCGCCATTTTCCCGCACGACAGATAAATATTCCGCAGCTTGTAACTTCTGCCAACCTTGAGAACTGAGAATTACGCCTCTTTTACGTTTTGGGTATTGATCTTGATTATATAAGTCTCTGTGTAATTTCACTTGTAAAAATTTAAGGATATTCTATTAAACTACAGTTTATTTATTACAAGATTTTATCAAATTTTGATGGAAATTCCGCAAAATTCCCGTTGAGATTGTTAAGTTACTGACTTAAATTTCTATCTTCAATAGCATTTCTAGTAGGAGTATGTCACAATCTTATGTATTGATTGTTATAGGGTGTTACTAAGCAGGATAGTAGGATTGTAAATATCAGTATTATCACTCATGAAATTATTTTTAATCAATTAAAAAACAAAAAAGTGGCTATTTTCACTAAGTTAGCCAACTTTTCAATAAGGGAAAAATCGTTAACTGTAACTGATAAACATTCAAGTTAATATTCTCAAAACTTTTGATCAAGAAATTATAAAAATTCAAACAAGTAGGAGATAAATGACAACAATAGTAAATTTAACAACAAATATATTGATTACTAACTACTATATGCCTCATGGACATTGTTATCTTTGGCAAACTCCCTTAGTAGGATTGCATTTAGTTAGTAATGCCTTAATTGGCATTGCTTATTTCTCTATTCCATCAATGTTGATTTACTTTGTTAACAAGCGGAAAGATGTACCATTTTCCAATGTATTTATTTTATTTGGTGCATTTATTATCCTCTGCGGAATTGGGCATTTATTAGACATCTGGACATTATGGTATCCAAATTATTGGATCTCTGGGATTGAAAGGGCTGCAACTGCCCTTGTTTCTTGTTATACTGCATTACAGTTAGTAGAATTATTACCCAGATTTTTAGCCTTGAAAACTCCAGAGCAGTTAGAGAGAATCAACCAAGAATTAAAACAGCAAATAGCTGAACGCCAAAAAACGGAAGAAACATTAAAAACTATCGTCATGGGAACTGCCGCAGTTACCGGCGAAGAGTTTTTTAAGGCTCTAGTGCAGCACCTGTCTAAAGCCCTAGATGCCAATTATGTATTAGTGTCTGAAGCCATAGATAGTTCCCATTGCAAATTTCGGACATTGGCATTTTGGAGAGTCCATAATTTAGTAGAAAATCAAGAGTATGAATTAGCTGGTACTCCTTGTCAATCAGTAGTACAAAAACAATTGCTGTGTGTTTATCAAAATAACGTCCAGGAACTGTTTCCGAATGCCCCATTACTCAAAGAAATAAACGCCCAAAGTTATGTAGGAATACCGTTACTAGATACTAACCATCAACCCATAGGCAGTTTATGCCTTATTGATAATAAACCCATAGTTACAGATGAAAGAACAGAAGCGATTTTATCAGTATTTGCTGCCCGTGCAGCGGCTGAATTGCAAAGGAAATGGGCAGAAGAAGACAAATTAAAAGCCTATAACAGTTTAGAACAGCGAGTTAAAGAAAGAACAGCGGCGTTAGTAGCAGCTAATAATGCCTTGGAAACTGAAATTAGTGAGCGTATTGCCGTAGAAACAACATTAAGAGTGATGGCAGAAAGGGAAAAAGCCATCAACGGTATCATTCTCAGAATGCGACAAACTCTAGATTTACAGTCTATATTTCATGTCACCACATCAGAATTAAGACAAACAGTAGCTTGCGATCGCGTCTTAATTTATCGTTTTAACCCTGACTGGAGTGGAGAGTTAGTCTCTGAGTCAGTGACAGAAAACTGGAACATGATGTTACCAACTAGAGCAAATGATCCGGAAATTACCAAAGTAGCAATAGATGATAGTAACTGTCTGAATAGAAGACTCAGCGCAACAGAAATATTAAGTAGTGATACTTACTTACAAGATCATCAAGGTGGTTCATTAAAAACCAAAAACAGTTATTGTTGTGTTGGCGATATCTACGCAGCAGGTTTTAACGATTGCTATTTGAAATTATTAGAAGAATTACAAGCCAGAGCATACATCATTACTCCCATTTTCCGTAAACATGAACTCTGGGGATTATTAGCAGTTTATCAAAACGATCAACCCCGACAATGGCAAAGCGCGGAAATTGCCATAGTCACCCAAATAGGAAATCAATTAGGTGTAGCAGTACAACAGGCAGAACTATTTGCCCAAGTCCAAAAACAAGCCGAAGAACTGCAAATAGCCAAAGATGAAGCTGATACAGCAAACCGGGCAAAAAGTGAATTTTTAGCCAACATGAGCCATGAATTGCGAACTCCCCTCAACGCCATTCTGGGTTTCACTCAACTAATGCAGCAAGATCCATCCTTTAGTGTTAACCATCGCAGATATATTGAAATTATCAACAACAGCGGTGAGCATCTACTTTCTCTGATTAATGATGTCTTGGAAATGTCCAAAATTGAAGCAGGTAGAACAACCTTATCTGAAACAGAATTTGACTTACATAAACTTCTATTTTCATTGGTTGCTATGTTGCAACTCAAAGCCAAAGACAAGAATTTAAAACTTAATTTTGACTATGATCAGGAATTACCACAATACATTCAATCCGATGAAAATAAACTCCGTCAAGTATTAATTAACCTACTAGGTAATGCCATTAAATTTACAGAAAGAGGAAGTGTCACTCTCAGAGTCAAAAGAGAAAGACAAACTAAAATTACCGAATCTAATTACTCTTCAAAAACAAATCTACTTTTTGCAGTAGAAGATACAGGATTAGGAATTGAAGCAGAAGAAATTAACAAACTATTTCAGCCATTTCAGCAAGCAAAAGCCGGACAAAAATCCAGAGAAGGTACAGGTTTAGGACTACGCATTAGTCAGAAATTTGTGGAATTAATGGGTGGTAAAATTACCGTGAGTAGTGAATTAGGTAAAGGCAGTTGTTTTAGTTTTAATATTCAAGTATATTTAGCCCAAGCAATCACTGATAAAAAAATCTTGAACTTCGTGGATGTAATCACTATTGCTCCCGGAGAAAACTATCGAATTTTGATTGTTGAAGATAACGCCACCAACCGCCTATTATTAAGACAAATTTTACAGAATTTAGGACTAGAAGTACAAGAAGCCGAAAACGGAGAAGAAGCGATTGATATGTGGCGGAAATACAAACCAGATTTAATATTTATGGATATGCAAATGCCAATTTTAGATGGTTACGCTGCTACTCAACAAATTCGCTCCCAAGAACAAAACTCAACATGGACAACAAAATTATCACCAACCAAAATTATCGCTTTAACTGCCAGTGCCTTTGCTGAACAAAGACAAGAAACACTCTTAGCTGGTTGTGACGACTTTGTGAGCAAACCATTTCGGCGAGAAGAAATATTAGCTACTCTCTCAGAGCATTTGCAAGTTCAATTCCTCTATCAACAACAGCTAGAAAATGAAACACAACATCATCAACATGAAGAATCAGAATTTAAACTCAACACCCATGCTTTAGAAATTATGCCTAATGAATGGATACATAAATTAAACTTTGCCTCTGCTCAATGTAATGATGATAAATGTTTAGAATTATTAGCAGATATTCCCCCTGAGCAAACACAATTAATTGCAGCCCTCAGAAACCTAATTGACAATTATCAGTTTGATAAGTTGATAACACTAACTCAAGTGGTTAATACCTAAGTAAAAATATCAGCACCCCTTAACTTTACAAATATTAATTTTTGCCAGTGTACAACTCCTATTTGTTATCATCTTCTGTGTTCCCTTTTCTCCATATCTTGCTACACCCTAAATTCAAAGATCAGTAGTTAACAAAAATTAATTTTTATCAAGAAATTAAGATTACTTTTTGGTGTCAAGTAAAAACGTTAACTACAAAAATTTATTAATGATAGCTGGCATTTTTGGATAACTCGCAAAACTTAGGTTAATTTATGAATAATTCCATCTCCGCAGAACATAATTTATCATCTTGTCATACTTCCACAAACATTTTAATTGTTGATGACATCCTAGAAAATATTCGGTTATTATCTAGCATTCTCGAAAAACATGGATATCATACCCGTAAAGCTACTAGCGGTAAAATGGCATTAACAGCAGTACAAGCTGATCCACCAGCTTTAATTTTGTTAGATATTAGAATGCCAGACATTAATGGTTACGAAGTTTGTCAACAACTTAAAGCCAACCCAAAAACCAATAATATCCCCGTTATTTTTCTCAGTGCTGCTGATGATATCAGTGATAAAATACAAGGATTTCAAGCCGGAGGAGTAGACTATATTACCAAGCCATTTCATATAGATGAAGTATTAGCCAGAGTTGAACATCAACTAACAATTATCAAAGCCCATAAAACCATTTCTGATCTTAATTCCCGACTAGAGGAAAGAGTCAAAGAAAGAACTCAACAATTAGAAATGGCTAATACTAAATTACTGAAAATGGCCTTTCAAGACTCTTTAACAAAATTGCCAAACAGAGCCTTATTAATGAAAGAGCTTTGGCAAGCTATCGAGAAACAAATCGCCAACCCTAATCATAAATTTGCCGTTTTATATCTTGATTGTGATCGTTTTAAAATAGTCAACGACTCCCTGGGACATTTAGCAGGAGATGAGTTATTAATTGCCCTAACTCAAAGATTGCAAACTATTTTAAATGAACAAGATTTATTAGCAAGACTAGGAGGAGATGAATTTGTAATCTTACTGACGAAAATAACCGATCAACCCTATGTAACCGCAATAGTTGACAATATCTTTAACAGATTTCAAGAGCCATTTTTCCTGAGAGAAAGAGAAATCTTTATTTCCTTTAGTATCGGCGTTGTCATTGACTCTTCCCATTATCGTGATCCAGAAACGGTACTACGTCATGCAGATATAGCTATGTATAAAGCTAAATCTTTAGGAAAACATCAATATCAAATTTTTGCCCCATTCATGTATGAAGAGGCTTGTCAACGTCTGCAACTGGAAACAGAATTACGTAAATGTATACAACATTCAGAATTTCAACTCTATTATCAAACAATTATTGAATTAGAAACAGGAAAAATTGTCGGGGTTGAAGCCTTAGTACGTTGGCATCATCCTACATTGGGTTGGATATCTCCTACTCAATTTATTCCCATTGCTGAAGAAACAGGATTAATTATCCAAATCGGGGAATGGATACTCAAACAAGCCTGTTATCAACTTCGTAATTGGCAACTAGAAAAAATCGTTGATACCTCTTTTTACATCAGCGTTAATGTTTCCGCTTATCAGTTTTCGCAGTCTAAATTTATTCAACAATTAGATGAAATATTAGCAGAAACACAACTTTCCCCCCAATGCCTAAGATTAGAAATTACTGAAACAGCTATTATGGATAATACATCATCCGCCGCGATGGTAATTGATAATATTCGCCAAAGAAATATTCAATTAAGCATTGATGATTTTGGTACTGGCTATTCGTCCCTGAGTTATTTACATTCTTTCCCTGTAGATAATTTGAAAATAGACCGATCTTTTATTAATCGCTTACAAGATAATACCTCTAGTTTAAGTATGGTACAAGCCATGATCCAAATTGCTCAAAACATGGGTATGAATATCATTGCTGAAGGTATAGAAACACCGGAACAATGGGAACAACTAAAATTATTAAATTGCCCTTTTGGTCAAGGTTTTCTTTTCTCTCAACCTCTAGAACCTGAAAAAATAGCCAATTTGATCATTAGTAGTCACAGCCTGTAAATTTATATGAGAGTATTGGTAATATAGGATTTCCTGAATAAGTGTAAAACCAGGATTAATAGAAGATTTTAAGTAATATCAGCCGAAATTGCTTGTAAAATGTTGATGTTGACACCATGACAAAATACAAATAAATTCCTTGAAATTCTGACTTCTTATTCTCCTTTGTCATCATGACAAGGCTTTTAAGCAAACACTAATGTAATATCAAGTCACCTCCTAGCAACCATGAAGTTAACTTATGGGGTGACTTATAAAACTAATCAATCTTTATTATCCTCAAAGATATTTTCCACTGAGGCTGAGTGTAGAGAATATCATCTAGCGTTTACTATTGATCAATCAGTGAATTAAAAGCACTATAATGGAAAGTAATAAAACTTCACGTCTTTGTCAACATTAATCACATTTCATTCATAATAACCAAATACTGACCAATGAACACCCAAGATAAAACCATTTTATCAGATATTCTGATCGTTGATGATAAGCTAGAAAATATCCGCTTTTTATCTGATTTTTTATCAAAACATAATTATCAAGTCCGCAAAGCAATTAATGGTAAAACTGCATTAACAGCAATCCAAACCGTACAACCAGACCTAATACTTTTGGATATTAATATGCCAGGTATGGGTGGTTATGAAGTGTGCGAATATTTAAAAAGTGACCCCATCACCAGTTCAATTCCTGTGATTTTTTTGAGTGCAGGTAGTGACGTTCAAGATAAACTCAAAGCCTTTGAAGTTGGGGGAATTGATTATATCACTAAACCATTTCAACTCGAAGAAGTTTTAGCCAGAATTCAAACTCAGTTGAAAATCAAATCTCTACAACAAGAACTAGAATCTCGAAATAAACAACTACAAAAAACCTTGTTGTTATTACAAAATACCCAAGCTGAACTGATTCAAAAAGAGAAATTAATTAACTCTGGCAGAATTGCTGCCGGCATTTCCCATGAGATAAATAACCCTTTGAGTTTTATTTTATGTAACCTCGCACCAGCATCTGAATATAGTCATAAATTAGTTAATTTGGTTAAGATTTATCGTCAAGCATTTCCCGAAGGGACACCAGAAATTAAAAATTTCATAGATGATATGGAATTAGATTTCATCAACTCTGATTTCACAAAAATCATTGATTCTATGTACACAGGAGCAGAAAGAATTCGCTCGGTTATCCAAGCTATTCATGTGTTTTCTCGTCTTGATCAATCTGGAGTTAAGCCATTTTCTGTAAATGAAAGTATAGATAGCACTTTAATGACATTAAGCTATCAATTTGAACTCAAAGAAACTGTGAGTATTTCAGTAATCAAAAATTATACAGATATTCCCGAAGCTCAAGGTTATGCCAATATTTTTAATCAAGCAGTAATGAATATTCTGCAAAATTCTATTGATGCCTTAACAGCAAAATTTAATTTACATCATGAAGATACCATATTTAAGCCTACTATTTGGATTCAGAGTAAATTAACAGCTACAAACAAAATCATGATTTCTATTAGAGATAATGGTATTGGCATTGACAAAAAATATCAAGAGCGCATATTTGAGCCATTTTTTAGTACCAAATCACGACAGACAGGTACAGGTTTAGGTCTATATACAAGCTATCAAATAATTACTGATATTCATAAAGGTAGTTTATTTTATCAAGATTGCTCTGAAGGTGGTTCAGAATTTATTATTGAATTACCAATTCATCAGAAGGAGATAGCAGCTTGGAAAATTTAGTAGTAAAATCATAGGATCAAATCATAGGATCAAAAATGATTTGTAGAGACTATCATCCCAAAAATTGCTATAAAAACAAAACAGATATTTTTGGCAGAAATTCCCTCACCTTCGTCAAGAAGTGAAAGGATCAGAAAATGTTAAATAAATAAGTTAATTTCGGTATTTTAGCTTTTACAATTGTATGGTACTGAAATAGCTCCCAGTTAAATGAATTGTATGGCAGCTATGGGAAAAAATGGCAGTACAAGTATGATGGGTTTAGCATCTTTGGCAAATTCTCCAAATTTTGATCAAGAATTTGTGAAGAAGATCATTTATCATCAACAAATGTCTGTGAAGATGACTAAAAAAACTGCCAAAATTGCTAATTTACCACAAATTTGTAATTTAGCTGAGGCTATAATAAAAACACAAACTAACCAAATTCAAAAGTTAAAGAAGTTGGTAGTTGAATCTTAATCTTCATTTTTCGTTATTTTTCGTTTACTTTCTTTGTGATTTACAGTTATGACAATTCAACTTACAATTCCAGGAATGGCTTGTTCTGCTTGTGCTAATAATATTACCAATGCAGTAAAAGCGGTAGATGCTAACGCTCAAGTAAAAGCTGATCCACAAACCAAACTTGTCAATGTTGATACTCAAGCTTCAGAAAATGTTATCAAAGAAGCTTTAGTTGCTGCTGGTTATCCCCCAGCATAATTCAGTTAACAGTTAACAGTTATCAGTTATCAGTTATCAATTACCAATTACCGTACCTAATATTACTGTTTAAAAAAAAATGATGTGATATTTCTAGATTACCAGTTTTACTATAAGTAAAAATCAAGTAAAAATCTAGAAATGAACATCAATAATCACAGTTTAAACTACTCTAAAAAACCTAAAATTTTTAATCACCCCGAACGTTTTGTTGAAGGTTGGTATTGGGTAATACCATCTCAAAAAATATCAGTTGGTGAAGTTAAACCTCTCTCCATTTTAGGTCGAGAATTAGTTATCTATCGTGGTGAAGATCAACAAGTTGTTATTCTTGATGCTTTTTGTCCCCATTTTGGCGCTCATCTTGGAGAAGGTACGGTAGAAGGTAATGAATTACGTTGTTTTTTCCATCATTGGAAGTTTGACTCTGCTGGTTTTTGTGTAGAAGTTCCTTGTTTAGAAGAACCTGCAAAAGTCAGAACTAAAAGCTGGCCTACTGCGGAAAAATATGGTTTAGTTTGGGTTTGGACTGGTGAAACTCCTCAACATTCTTTACCTTTTATTCCTGAGTTAGAACTTGATGAATTTGATACAACTTTTGGGAAAAGATTAATTATTAATTGTCATCCCAATATTTTCATGATTAATGCTATTGATACTCAACATTTTAATACTGTCCATAAATTACTATCAGAGTTTAATTTTGCTAAACAAGAAATTAATGAAAATTCTATTACCTTCACAAATACAACCGATGAAAGTCCTGATTCTTTCTTGATTAAATTAATTCGCCCTCTCTATAAAAAACCTGTTAATTTCTCTCTTTGTTATTGGTATGGAATGACTGGTTTTATTACTATTGGTATAGGGATTTTACAATTCAATATCATGTTTGCTTCTCGTTTATCTGAAGCTGGTAAAGCTGATATTCAAACGATTTTCTTAGCTAAGAAACGGCAAAGTATTTTAGGTAAATTATCCAATATTTTAATTCTGTGGTTAAGCCAATTTGTCATTGAATATTTTATTAGGAATGATGCGAAAATTTTAAGAACTATTCAGTTTAAGTTAAAGTCACCTATTGATTTTGATCAAGCAATTATTGATTTTGTTAATCATTTAGAAAATCAAAAAGCCTTAAAATGGGAAAATTGGTATCTGGATAGAATCCGCGATGGGGAATTAGATGATGTGGAAAAACGCCCAAAGCGTGAAAAATGGCATGATGAATTGGTAAATGATTAATCAGTTATCAGTTATCAGTTATCAGTTATCAGTTATCAGTTATCAGTTACCTGTTACCAATTACCAAAAAAATAAAAATGAAGTGGGTAAAGTACCACTTCATCAATTCCCAGGTAGAACCTTTAGTTATTAGTATAACGACTAAATTTTGATAAAATCGTATAAAATCAGACAGAATTGATATTTTTATCTAAAAAATTAGATATTATGTCAAGTCTCAATTTTTTATTAGTATAAACTATATTGTAATGTACTAGATGTTTTGAAATACCTATAATTGCTCATAGGAGTATACTTTTATCTACACACTTAGATTACAAATTTAGAAACCACATCTAGATTATTACCAATTACCAATTACCTATTACCTAAAATATCAGATAAAGTAGTTAACAAATCAGAAGCAGAATAGGGTTTAGAAATAAATTTTTGCGCTCCTGCTACCATTGCTTTTTCCTGCCAAGGTAAGCCACTGGTGGCGATAATTTTAACTTGAGAGTTATAATTTATCAACGTATTAATGGTACTTAAACCATCCATGTTTGGCATCACCATATCTAACAAAACTGCTGTAATTTTCTGTTGATTTTGAGAATAAATTTTGATTGCCTCCATACCATCCTTAGCTGCCATAATTTGATAACCATATTCTATTAAAGTTTGTTGAGTAGTTTGGCGAATTAAATCTTCATCATCTACTACTAAAATTAAATTTCCATTACCTCTAGGTAACTCTTCATTTGAACAAATATTTTTAATAGTTGCTTCTACCTTTGGTAGAAAAACTTGAAATATTGTTCCTTTACCTACCTCACTGCTGACATCAATAAAACCACCATGATTTTTAACAATACCTAAAACTGTTGATAAACCTAAACCAGTACCTTCACCAGTATTTTTAGTAGTGAAAAAAGGATCAAAAATGCGGTCTAAAATATTTGTTGGAATTCCCGTTCCTGTGTCGCCAATAGTAAATGCAACATAATTACCTACTTGAGCATCAACATTTTTACGTTGATAACTATGATTAATTATGCGATTTTCTGCATTAATAGTGAGAATACCACCATTAGGCATAGCATCACGGGCATTTACCGCCAAATTCATCAATACTTGTTCTAATTGAGTCGGATCAGCTTCTATCATCCATAAATCATCTGTGGGAATAGAAGTAGAAATGGTAATAGATTTGGGAAATGTTTCTTTAATGACTGTGACTAATTCTTTCAATAAAATTTGTGATTGTAAAGGGATATGTTTACCTTCTTTACCACGAGCAAAAGTGAGAATTTGTTTAACTAAATTTGCACCGCGATGACAGCTATTTTCTAAAATTTTCAACATTTCTTGAGTTTTTGGATCTATATTTTTACACCTTAAAGGTAATAATTGAGCAATCATTATCATTGGTGCAAAAACATTATTGAGATCATGAGCAATACCGCTGGCGAGAGTACCAATACTTTCTAAGCGTTGAGCGCGATAGAATTGTTTTTCTAATAGTTTTTTCTCAGTAATATCAGTATTAACTACTAAAATACATTCTTTATGTCCAAATTTATTCTTGATTAATGTCCAACGACTAGCAACAGTTAATAATTTACCTGTTTGATTAATTTGTTCTAACTCACCTTGCCAATAACCAGCTTCTAAGGTGGTTTTTAAACCTGTCTCTAATTGAGATAATGATTCTAATGAGAATATTTGGTGAGCTTGTTTACCTAAGATTTCTTCTGCTTTACAACCATATAATTTTTCTGCTCCTTTACTCCAAAAAAGAATGTGATTTTCCAGATCGCGGACAAATATAGCATCTGTAGAAACATCAATTAAAGCTGCTTGTTCCTGGATAGTTTGTTGTGCTTTTCTATGTTCCTCTATTTCCTGTTGTAATCTGATATTTGCTTGTACTAATTCTGTGGTACGTTTTGCTACTTCTAACTCTAATTGTTCCTGTGCTTGCAGTAATAATTCTTCAACTATACGACGTTTTACAACTTCTTTTTCTAATTGTAATTTACTTTTTATAAGTTTTTCTGTCTGGTCATCAAGTTTATATTCTAAGGCTTGAATAACTTGAATTACTTCCCCTGGATCAAGCACTTTTAAAAGATTGGTTTGTGTGACTATTCCTTGTAATTCTCCCTGTTCATTCACTACTACTAATCTTCTAATTTTTCTGGTTGTCATTAATTGGTGAACATTCCATAAAGATTCATTAGCACTAACAGTAAATATAGGTTTACTCATCATATTTTTTACCTGAGTTTGGGATATATTTCGTCCCTGTAATTGAGCTTTAATCACATCTTTTTCTGTAAATATTCCTACTGGTATTAATGGTTTTTGTCCAGATTCAACAACTACTACACAACCAATGTGGCGATCGCTCATTATTTGCGCTACTTCTAACAAAGATGTAGTCACTAAAACATAAATAACGTCTGTCACCATCACTTCCTGAGCAGTTCGCAACTTTAACAGGTGAGGAGGTTCTACTACCTGACGTATTCTATCTTGAGTAATTAAACCAACTAATCTCTCTTTTTCATCTAATACAGGTAAATTACGAATTTGATATTTACACATCAAAGATAAAGCAGATATGGCATTTTGCCCAGAATTTAATCTCATAGTAATTACTGATTTTGTCATCACATCAGTAATTTTCACATTAGCTAAATTCACTCCCATTCCTGTTATTTTTACTAAATCTCTCAAAGTGAATATACCTAATAAAGAGTTTTTTTCAACTACTAAAACACAACTAATAACATCAACTTCACCCTGATATTTTAACAAATTACTCTCTTTTCTACCCATCATCAATATCACATCAGTGAGTGGGGTATTAGGTGTTACCTGGACAGGATAAAGTTCTATTACCTGTTCTATACTCGGCAAGTCTACAGTATAAACTGATTGCATTAGTTTAGTTGGATACTAAAAAATAAATTCCTTTAGTCAGCATTCAGCTAACAGCATTGAGATTGTTTCAAGACTGCTAAATTCCTAAACTTAGCTATTAATTAGCTATTAAACATCCTTTATTATAGCAAAATAATCATTTGATTTCATGGCAATAAAAAAGGCAATTTATATTAAATAAATTGACCATTAATACTATTTATCAGTCTTTTTAAATAAAATCTGAGGAGTACACCTGATTTTTAATAGTTTGGCAATCAATTTTTAATTATTACTTCAAATTTTGACTTATTGCTGTTAGTTGACAGGTTGCTAAATGCCTAACATCACTCAAATACAACGGTTTTATTACCATACACTAAAACTCGATTTTGTAAATGATATCTCACCGCCCTAGCTAACACAATTCTCTCTAAATCTTTGCCTTTTCTAATTAAATCGTCTACTGTATCTC
The DNA here is from genome assembly GCA_004292695.1 of Nostocales cyanobacterium. Taxonomy (GTDB): domain Bacteria; phylum Cyanobacteriota; class Cyanobacteriia; order Cyanobacteriales; family Nostocaceae; genus Okeanomitos. Next base: position 17,697 of record RDXV01000099.1, read on the forward strand.
GATGACTCACTCTCACTACATCTTGCTCAATAATTGGACCTGCATCTAAATCAGCAGTTGCATAATGGGCGGTTGCACCAATAATTTTTACACCCCTGGCAAACGCCCGATGGTAAGGATTAGCACCAATAAACGCAGGTAAAAAAGAATGATGAATATTGATAATTTGCGGAAATTTACTAATAAAATCCGCACTCACAACCTGCATATATTTAGCTAATACAACTAAATCAATTTTGTATTTTTGCAGTAATTCTAATTGTTTAATTTCTTGTTCTGCTTTATTTCCTTTCGTAATTGGAATATGAACATAATCAATACCAAACTGTGTAGCTATATCCTGTAAATGGGGATGATTACTAATAATTAATGGTATCTCTGCATTAAATTCTTTAGCCCGATTTCGCCAAATTAAATCAAACAAACAATGATCTTGACGACTTACCCAAATAGCTACACGGGGAACATAATCAGAAAAATGTAATTCCCATTTTGCCCCTAAAGGTGAAGCAATAGCATTAAAAGCTGCCCCAATTAAATCCCTCGGTAAATTAAACCCTTCTAATAACCATTCTATCCGAGTTAAAAATAATCCTGCTTCAAAATCTGTATGTTGATCAGCATCAATAATATTACCACCATTTGCATAAATAAAGTTAGCGAACTTAGCCACTAAACCACGTTCATCAGGACAAGAAATTAGTAAGGTTGCTGTTGGTTTCATAATAGTTGACAGTTGACAGTTGATAGTTGACAGTTGATAGTTGATAGTTGACAGTTGATGGTTGATGGTTGACAGTTGATAGTTGATGGTTGATGGTTGATGGTTGATGGTTGATAGTTGACAGTTGATAGTTGATAGTTGATGGTTGATAGTTGATGGTTGATGGTTGATGGTTGATGGTTGATGGTTGATGGTTGACAGTTCTTTGATTAATTTTTAATTTTTAATTTTTAATTTTTAATTGTTTCCGGTAAACCGGGTAAAGGTTCAGATTTTATATTATCATCCTCTTTTTTACTTACTTCTTGCCATTCTTTTAATTCCCGATTAACAGCATTAGCAAAGTTATTAGAAACTAAAAACAATTGCATATTACCATCTTTTTGAATATCTGGATCAACTTGAGCATATAACAAACTATTATTAAAATTCGACTTACCCAAGATTAAACGATGACTGTTTTGATTTTTTAGTTTAATATCAATAGTTGCTAAAGGTTTATCTAACCCAAATTCACTGATTTTAATATTATCAGTTGATGTGATTTTTTCCCCTTTCCCTACTAATAAATCCATTAAATAACTAACAATTGCATCATTAGCAACTTCATCAACAGGTGATTTCAATAACCATTTAGGAGGTTCTGGTTTATTACTCCTTTCTAAATTAATAGTCATTGCTTGAGTTTGAATAGATAAAGATTGTACATCCTCCGCAGTAAAATTAAACAGTTGTTGTTGAGTTTGTGTGACTTCCTCCTGTTTATTTGTACCTCTTACTTCTGTAAAATAAACAAAACCACCCAAACCCAAAGCTAAAAATACCAAAATTAAAGTCGTTTTTTTCATAAGGAGTTAAAGGAGTTAAAGGAGTTCAAGGAGTCAGGAGTCAGGAGTCAGGAGTCAGGAGAGGAATATATTTATTAATAACTAATAACTAATGACTAATAACTAATGAATAATGACTAATGACTAATGACTAAGTTAATTATCTTCTTTTCCACCAAATAATTGCACCTGTCGCTAAAGCTAAAAAAGGTAATACTAACAAAGACGAAATACTTAATATATTCGCTTTTGCTGTAGACATGATTATCCGGCGATTTGTTGCTTCTTTAGGACGAATAGATAATGGTTGTTGTTCTTGTTGACTTAACCAAGTTACCGAATTTAAAAATACATCACCGTTTAATTGTTGTGGAAATAAACCATCTCTCGCAAAATCAGAATTTCCCACAATTACTAATCGAGATTCTTTATTTTTATTTTCTTGTTCTTGATTTTCTTCAGTTGGAGAATTTGTAGAAGTTGGTGAATTTGTAGGTGTAGAAGTTGGTGAATTTGTAGGTGTAGAAGTTGGTGAATTTGTAGGTGTAGAAGTTGGTGAAGGTGAAGGTGT
>RDXV01000273.1 GCA_004292695.1 Nostocales cyanobacterium
AATTTCTACACCTGTTGTTAAAATTACTCCTGAAAGTAAACCAGAAATTACACCCAGAAGTTTTACAAAACCAGAACCAATTTCTACACCTGTTGTTAACACTATTCCTGAAAGTAAACCAGAAATTACACCCAGAAGTTTTACAACACCAAAACCAATTTCTACACCTGTTGTTAACACTATTCCACAAACCAACACCACCCGTATTTCTACATCAGCACCGATGAAGAGTGAAAACTTGGAAAAGCTGAGAAATTCCTTAGCAAAAGCACCTAATACTTCTAGTAATAGTCTCATAAATTCAAGAAAATTAATTCCCGGAGATAATCAAAATAATTTGAATAATCTTGGTAATAACGATAATCTTAACCCTAGTAACTCATCTAATAATCCCCCAAGTAATAATACAAATTCTCGAACTCCAAGAAATACATTTCCATCAGAAAATAACAATAATAATACTACTAAAACTGCTCTTACTCCCCAAACTTCTAATAGTGGAGATGGTAGAGCATCTTGTGTACAATGTGGTTCAAGTTATCCTAGTTGGGCTAGAAGAAGAGGAGTACAAGGAAGAGTAGTAGTTGCGGTGGATACGGATAGTGCGGGTAATGTAATTAATGTTCAGTTGGTTAGTTCTAGTGGTAGTAGTAGATTAGATAAAGAACATATACAAATGGTTAGAGGATGGAAATTAAAACCTAGTGAAAATGGAAGAACGGGAGTTACTATTTCCACTGATTATATTTTAAGGTAATCCAAAAACAGGTACATAAAAATTGAATATGACTCTATAGTTATTTGTGTCATTTGTGTCAGAATTTCAGAATAATTTGAGAATTTCTGTAGGTTGGTTTAAAGCACTCTTTTTACCTGAAAACTGCTCAAACCTTTTGACCATAATTTTTTCATGGTTATTCAGCAAATCCTAATTAATTTTTTATCTATAAACGTAAAAATATAATAAATACATTTTTAAATTTGTATGTGGATTGATTTTATATTTAAAGCTACACAATCAACACTGAAGCATTAATAGGTTTATTCAGCTAAAATCTTATTAACATACATAGCTACCATATAAGTGGATATAGCTTAGTTTGCTTGGGTGCATAAAGCTATAATCTCTACAAATAGCTAACTTTTAATTCTAGACAAAAAAAGCTCAAAAATATCCAGAATACAAACTAAGAGTCTAGTATATAGATGAATTGACAGGGTGTGTGAAAAACTACCAAATTTAACGCCTCGCTGAACAACATCACCATCAAAATTGAGCGATGAATAGTGTATTTGGTACTTGGACTAGCAGACTCAAAAAGCGTTCTTTATTGCTAGTGCTGTCAATGTTGCTGCCAACTTTTGGTATTAGCAACACTGTAATAGCAGCGGATAAAATTTATGCTTCTTATTCTATTCTAGAAATTCCTATTCCTGTAATTAGTTTAGAAAAATTTACTAAAACAGGAAAATTAGATCAAGATTTGGCGGTTTACCAAGATTATATTTCACCTCAGCAGCTACAAAAATTTAGAGAAATTTTGCTCAGATCCATTAAGGTAAATCCTGCTATTGCTACGCAATTTTTAAGTACAGAACAGGGTGAATTTTTACTGCATCGTTTAGCTACATTAATTGATTATAAATTTTATGATCGGGAATTAGCGATTAATTATTTACGTCATGCTTTTATCGCTGCATCTCAGACAAAAGAAGGAATTACAATATTAAATCTTATCCGTAATTATCCAAGCAATAATGTTCATTTCAATTTGAAAAATATTCTAGAGATAGGTGAGGAGTTAGAAAGTATTATCAGTGAAACAAATCAGGCAATAACTATAGTTCAACAGTTATCAAAACAGGAAGCTGCTAGTTATACAACAGTTAGTTTACTATCATCATCTAGTATTAATAAACCTGTAAATTTAGAAACAAAAAAGTACACTGTTAATTTTTTCGATCATCAAAGAAATCGCTCTTTACCTACTGATATTTATTTACCCCATGTCCAGTATCCTACACCTATAATTATCATTTCTCATGGCTTAGGTTTAAATAGTAGTAACTTTGATTATTTAGCTCAAACCTTTGCTTCTCAAGGTTTAACGGTGGTTATTCCCAATCATCCCCGCTTAGTAATCAATAACATAACTGATGTTAAATTAAAAGAAGCTCAGGAGTTTATTGAGCGTCCATTAGATATTAAATATATCCTAAATGAGTTAGATAAATATAATCAATACAATCCAAATTTTCAAGATAAATTAAACTTAAATAGGGTAGGAGTTATTGGGCAATCATTTGGTGGTTATACTGCATTAGCATTAGCTGGGGCAAAAATTAATTTTCAACAATTAGAAATAGACTGTCATCCAGAGAATTTAATAAACACATGGAATATGTCTTTATTATTTCAATGTCGTGCTTTAGAATTATCACCTAAATCAACTAGAGAAAACCATCCTTACTTGTCAGTTAATTTAGCTGATGAAAGGGTTAAAGCAGCTATCGCTATTAATCCTATTACCAGTTCAATTTTTGGTAAGTCAGGATTAAATCAAATCAAAACTCCTGTGATGTTTATTAGTAGTAGTAAAGATACAGTTGCCCCAGCATTATATGAACAAATAATACCATTTTCTTGGTTAAATAATCCTCAAAAATATCTAGTTATGTTAGTTGGTGGTACTCATTTTTCCACTATTGGTAATAGTAAACCTGGAAGTCAACAAATTTCTTTACCCACAGATATGGTAGGAAATGCTGCCCAAGCACGTAATTATATTAATGCTTTAAGTTTGCCATTTTTCCAAACTTATGTATCACAAAAACTAGAATATATGTCATATTTGAATGCTGGTTATGCGGAAACTATAGCTGATCCATCTTTGGGTTTGAGTTTCTTGCAATCTTTAAAAAGTCCCGCATTAGAACCAATATTAAATAATGAAAGAAAAAAAAACTCCATCTCCCCAATTTTGAATTATTAATTTACATCTTAGCAACCAGTGTATCTTTACTTCACTTAATAGGATCATGTTCAATTGAATACTTATCATATTTATTCAAGTTATTAAAGCTGGTAATTGGTAATTGGTAATTGGTGACTAATGTAAAATAAGATATTTGTAGAAAATATTTGTGGTTTTAGCTCCCTTGATGTTTTATAATTGAGTAATTGATGACAAACTCAAAAATAATTATTATTCTGTGGAAGGCTTTCTCAATTTAAACAAACCTTATGACTGGACTTCCCATGACTGCGTAGCTAAGGTTAGAAAATTGTTACGTTTAAAACGAGTAGGACACGCAGGAACATTAGATCCGGCCGCTACTGGTGTTTTACCCATTGCTGTTGGTAAAGCTACCAGACTTTTACAATATTTACCAGGTGAGAAAGCATACAAAGCAACTGTCCGTTTTGGAGTACGTACAAATACAGATGATTTACAAGGGGAAGTAATTACTTCTCAACCTTGTCCTGATTTAAAATTAGCAGATATAGAAACTCATATTCCCCAATTTATTGGCAAAATTGAGCAAATACCACCAAGTTACAGTGCCATTCAAGTAGATGGCAAAAGACTGTATGATTTAGCACGTCAAGGGGAAAAAGTGGAAGCTCCTGTACGGATAGTAGAAGTCTTTAATATTGACATTTTAGACTGGCGAGATGGTGATTTCCCGGAATTAGATTTAGCGATCGCCTGTGGGACAGGAACATATATCCGTGCGATCGCCCGTGACTTAGGAAACATATTTAACACAGGAGCAACCTTGGCCGCCTTAACCCGCACAGAAAGTAGTGGTTAAGGCGGCCAAGGTTGCTCCTGTGTT
>RDXV01000274.1 GCA_004292695.1 Nostocales cyanobacterium
AAAACACATATCTTCTCAACTTCAATCTTCACTCAAAAACATAGCTCACCCTTCAACTCAAGACGAATCTTCTAGTCAAGAGGTACTCAAATCCGCTGAAGCTACTTCAGCTACCGCTAGTCAAATAAACGAAAATGTCAGCCAGATGTTAAATAACCTGGATGATACCGTAACAGTTACCTTTAGTTCACTGCAACAAGAACTGAAAAATTATCAAAGTAATCTTTCTCAGCAGTTGCTAAGAATGTACAGTCAGCAGCAACAAGGGGAAGAAATACTAACTGCATTTATTCAACGGTTACAGGAAGAACTGGAAAAACGTAAAGAACAAAATTCTCAACCAACTTTGACATCAGGAGCGCCGACACTATTACAGTCTGAACCATATACTAATGGTTTTGCACAAACGAGTTCACAAAAAATTGTCAATGAACCAATTTCTGTATTAAGTCCAGAATCACCAGAAAATTATAATTCATCAACTAGGGCTGTAATTGTACCACCTCCAGAAAAACCATCAGAACCCGTTTCTGTCATTTCTCCAGATTTGTCAGTAACACAAGTACCCACACCATCTTCTATTTTTCCCGTTTCTACAGATGAATCTTCAGACTCTACATCACCAACATCTCCAGAAACATCTTCAGAAACACCATCAGAAACACCATCAGAAAAACCATCAGAACCCATTTCTGTCATTTCTCCAGATTTGTCAGTAACACAAGTACCCACACCATCTTCTATTTTTCCCGTTCCCACTGAAAATTCTTCAGAGTCTACATCACCAACATCTCCAGGAACACCTCCAGAAAAACCATCAGAAACACCATCAGAACCCGTTTCTGTGGTTACTGGTAATTCTGCAACAAAAAATTTAGCAAATCTTCCCAAATTATCATCAAAACAGCAAGTAACACCATCTAGAGAAAGATCCCGTTCTCGTACTTCCCCAAATTGGTCTCCAGTACAGATCGGTTTTCTGCTAGTTTTAGCATCAACAGTAATGTCATCTCTTTACAACGTAGTTGTAAAAGCTCTGTTCTATAAAGGTTCGGGTTTATTAGGGAGCTTGCAAACACAACAACTAATTTTCCCTACTTTGGGAAATATCTTCTTTATTTTGATGTTGAGATTATTGGTAGTTGTACCTTTGATGTTACTTTTAGCACCTATTCTACATCCTACAGTTTGGCAAGACTTACAAAACCTGTTTAATTCTGTAGGCAAGAAATCTCAAAATCATCAAAATAACCAAAATAATCAAAATAACCAAAATAAGAAAAAACCAGTTTTACCATTATCAATAGCCAGTGGTATCTGTTTATTTTTATCCCAGGTATTAGTTTACATTGCCATTAGTCAAATTACTACTGGTGTGGCGATCGCCTTGTTTTTTATCTATCCCATGATCACTGGACTAATAGCATGGTTTTTGTTTCGTGAGCGTCCCAACATATTTATTTTTAGTGCTATCTCCAGTATTTTTTGTGGTCAGTTATTAATATTATCTAGTTATTCAAATCCTCCCAGTGATACCTCTTTGGGAATTATTTCTGGAATAATGTCCGGAATCGCTTTTGCTGTATACGTAATTCTTACTAGGTTGTCCGCTCCAACACTGCATCCAGTCTCTTTTGCATTAATCAATTTCTGTACCATGTTGCTACTAAGTTTTATTTGCTTATTAGTACCACTACCAATTGATTGGAGTTTATCAATTAGATCAGTCAACTTATTAGAAGTAATTTTAAGTGCTTTTATGTTGGGTGTTCTTACTCTCTGTGGATACTTATTTAACAACTTTGGTATTCGCAAATTGGGAGGACAAAGATCAGCTATCATCGGTGCAATAGTACCAGTTTTAACAGTAATTTTTGCTGGGTTAATACTTCAGGAAAAATTAGATATTCTGCAAATTCTGGGAGTTTTATTAGTCACCGGTGGAGCAGTTGGTATTAGTCTAGAAAAAATGCAAAATCTGGTAAAATCATCAAATACCAAAAACTAAATCATTAGGAGTAAATAACAGTAAATACCCAGGTTAATAATTTAGCATTGCCCCAAATTATTGCAGTATTGCTAAGTTATTGCTAAATATTGATGATTTTGGTGCTAAACTAAAAGTTAATTTTAGTTGATTTAGTTGATTTTAACAGTAAGCAACCTACTAGCAGCAGGAAAACCTACTGACCTAATTGCAACAAATGAAATGATCATTAGCTTACCATTGCTAGTTATGCAAATTACCTAACCAAAAGTAAAGGTAACATAACAGATAGTAGCAATAGGAAGCAAATTATTATCTGTTTAACATAAAAACCTATTTACACCCGCACTAAACATCATCCCCAGAAAAAAAATTTTCCAGGGTAACGCCAAAAATATTCACAGTGCATGAAGACAAAATTTTCATTTTGGTGTATAATAGGGAGTTTAAATAGTAATATCCATTTTTTCGTAAACTTTTTTCGTAAACGTGAAATTCATCCGTCTGTGAATATGACTAACGACATAGATCTGATCAAACGTCTTGGTCCGAGTGCGATGGATCAGATCATGCTATATTTGGCCTTTAGTGCCATGAGAACTAGTGGACATAGGCATGGAGCATTTTTAGATGCGGCTGCAACGGCAGCTAAGTGTGCAATTTACATGACCTATCTAGAGCAGGGACAAAACCTGCGGATGACTGGACATTTGCACCATCTTGAGCCAAAGCGAGTAAAAATCATCGTTGAAGAAGTAAGACTCGCCTTGACAGAGGGTAAACTGCTGAAAATGCTAGGCTCTCAAGAACCACGCTATTTAATTCAATTGCCCCATGTATGGATGGAAAAATTCCCTTGGCAACCTGGGCGCTCCCGTGTTCCCGGTACAAGTTTGACAGGGGAAGAGAAAAAACAAATTGAGCGCAAACTACCGAAAAACTTACCCGATGCTCAATTAGTAACTTCCTTTGAGTTTTTAGAATTAATTGAATTTTTACACAAACGTTCCCAAGAGGAGTTACCACCAAACCATCAAATGCCGTTAAGTGAAGCCTTAGCAGAGCATATTAAACGGAGACTACTCTACTCAGGCACAGTAACGCGCATTGATTCGCCTTGGGGAATGCCATTTTATGCGTTAACTCGTCCATTTTATTCTCCAGCAGATGATCAAGAACGTACCTACACAATGGTAGAAGACACTGCTAGGTATTTTCGGATGATGAAAGACTGGGCAGAAAGAAAAGCCAATTCTATGCGTGCTGTAGAAGAATTAGATATTCCTATGGATAAAATGGAACAAGCAATGGCAGAACTAGATGAAATTATCCGCAATTGGGCAGACAAATATCACCAAGATGGCGGTGTACCAATGGTGTTACAAATGGCATTTGGGACACAAGATGATTAGTAACTATAAAAATTAGCCATTAATTCTTTTGAAACAATGTTCTAATTTTTCCTAGTTCCATCTTGATCATGAACCGAAAAACCGAATATAGACAAATTTACTAATTTCCATTCCACAATTCAAAATATATTTGATTGCGTTCACTAATTCTCCAAAATATGGCTAAATTATGTGCAGGAAGCAAAGTTCTCACATAGTGGTAGCAGCCAGCCAATCTCAGGCTAACACCTATAGCAGAAGGCAATAGGCAATAGGCAAGAGTAAAACCATTGTTATCCTTTGGTTTCAAGGACTAATCATGTCCTAATTAGGGCTTGCTGAATAAATGCTAAAACCCTGATAAATCAAAGGTTTGAGGCTGAACACGAGGAAATAAAGTGCAAGATATTTGAAGGTTAGACCTGAAAAACTGTGCATTTTGGGACTAAGAAATCCAAA
>RDXV01000100.1 GCA_004292695.1 Nostocales cyanobacterium
ACTCCGTACACCTAAATCTTATAAAACCCCTTTGCCTCTTGCCTTTTGCCTCTTGCCTGCCTACACAGATATGTTCAGGAATCAAACCGGATTCCTATAATTTTTATGCTAAATTCCTGAATTGAGTAAGAGGAAGTATAGTAGAGCCATACCATAAATTTAATATTTCTATATTTTTGATTCTTTGGTATTTTTGTTATATGGCATTTCCCAGTTTAAGGAAGTACATACAAATTTATTCGCTGTTTCCTGATCCTTATGGCTCAAATGGAAAAAATTCGTACCTCACGCTTCTTGGAAATGGCTATATTTCCGGGGTTTAAAAGGTGAGGAATACAGACACTTTTGTTTTCACTCAATGTAATGTTAAATTGATTTTGCTTAGGTAATTATGAATTACTAAAACGTATTATTAAATAGCTGATGGAAAGAGCAAGTACAGCTATTCCTAAACCAATTATATCAATTCCTGTGACTTTTTCTAAATCTAGAATGATAATTTTTCTGGCAACAGCAATTAAGGAAGTCACAATTACTAATTCTACTTGAAAAACGTGCTTTTTGAGATATGCGGTGATATTTTCTAAAATCTCTAGAGCGATGAGAATATTTAAGAATAAACCAAATATATTAAATAAAACTTTTTTAAAGTCACCAGATGGCACATTGGATAATTCTTTGAACAAAAAAATAATTAAGTCTGAAATTGCTACACAAATAACTATTACCATTAAAATGGAAAGAATCTTGGATACTACTACTTCAACGTTTTCGATAAAGTGCATGAAACTATCATCACTTCCCCAAGATTTAGTTCGTTTAAACAGTCTTTTCATGATCCCAGTGTCCCATTATTTAGTCGGTAGTTAAAAATAAATCCTCGTTGATACAAATGAGTTTTGGTAATCGGATTTAAGCATGGTTACATAAAACATAAATGTAGGAAAACTTACTTCTATGCTTATTTTTGCAAATAAAGAATCAGCAAAAATAATCATAACTATAGATTTTTAACTCAATTACCAATTCATTTTTGAGGAATTCACTTAGAAGCTTACCATTGAGAGGACAAAAGTTGATATTTTTTTGTTGTTGCTTCTATATTAATGGGATTAATGGGTACTAATTGCACTGCACAGGTTTTTAGTTCTGGCTGTAGTGAATCTGGGCATGATTTAGAGTGAGTTAGTGAGTTTGCTTTTGCTTCATCTGCCCAAAGTTTACCCCAGTGCATTGGTACGAAAACAGTACCGGGAGATATAGCTTTAGTGATTTTAGCAGGAAACTTAGCCATACCACGACGCGATCGCACCTCCACCAGTCCACCACTGCTCGCATTAATAAGCCAGGATTTACACCAAATTTATGTAACAATGGTTCTTTTAAGAAGGTGTTTAATACTGAATCGGAAATGTTAGGAATTATGGCGTTTTGTTCTACTGTAAATCTGATTTCTCCACTGCCATAAACTTCTGCTAATCTTCCTAATTCAAACATATCATCAGCAGATAATCTACCGACGGGAATGTTTAACCCTGCATAATTTAATCCTGGTTGTTTTTGGGGATAAATGCCAATGTGATCCCGTTTTTCCCAGTCTATTTCGTCTTTTGGTGCGGCGGTTTTAAAGGTTTTTCCCCAGTGTTTTTCTACTTCATTACGGAATTTTTCTAAACCCCATTCATCAATTAACCACATTAACCGGGCCCTTTGCCGATTGAGACGTAAACCATAATCTCTAAAAATCTCGACAATGGCTTTACATAAACTGACAACTTCTTCTGGTTTTACCCACACATTTAAAGGAATTGCTGCTTCACAACGTTTACCGGAGAAAAAACCACCGACTAAAACGTTAAATCCAAATCCTTAATTTTCCGGGTGTGACTGGACGAAAAAATACTCCTAACCATTTTAGGCGATGGTTGAGGTCGTTTTCGTCCATTGCTTCCCAACCAATTTTGACAAATTCGCTGATTTCGTCTTTTACTGCAAGTCCGTCTTTTTCAGCTTTGAATTTCTCGAATTTATTGAGTTTTGCGGTGGTAGTTGCTGTTTCTGTCATGGTTGTTTTTTGGGAACAGGACTGAGTTAGTTGTTTATCCGTGTTCTTATCGGTGCTGTACTTACCACTTTCAAGAAATACAACTGATGGTAGTTTCCTTGTTGGTGGTTGTAACAATTTCTATATTGATAAGTTAGGGTGAATTTTCATAACAATTCGTATAGTGTGTTACGAAATTTTTGTATTTATGCAGAAACCGGATATGATGATTGCGGTTTTTGCATAATTTAGGGTAAATGTTGCTATTCTCGGTAATTATTGAACGCAGATGAACGCGGATAAACGCAGATATTTATAGATATTTTCAAGGTTGATATAATAGGAAGAAATGATGATTTGAAGGGAGAAAATATGATGTTATTAACAGAAAATCAACAATAATCAATGAAAACCAGAATTGAGAAAGTTGTGAATATTTTAATGGAAGAACGTCCTTTATTTAAGGAAGAACTGAATGCAGATGAAATGGTGCAAGAGTTATGTGATTTATTTCAGAAAAACTTACCTATCGAGGAGTTTAATAGTATGGATGATCAGGAATTGAAAAAACATTGTAGTGCAATTATGGTGACAGAAGCAGTGGCGGGAACTTTAAATGAATTAACTCCCGAACAATTAGCGATTTTTGATGAAATGATTAAACGGAAATAGAGAAAATGACTTATTTATTAGATACCAATATTGTCTCTTTAGAATTGAAAAATAATCCCATAATTAAGCAAAGACTAAAACAATTTCAGTCGCAAGAAGGATTAATATGTATCAGTTGCGTTACTTACTTTAAAATCTCTTAAAATCTCTTACCTTTGTGTCCTTTGCGTCCTTTGCGGTTTAATCATATAAAGGCTTGGAGCATTCCCAAACCCTTTATACGTATTTATTTCACCTTGCTTGTCGCCCCTTCAAGGTTAGGGGTTTACACCTGAGTCATGCTTTGTTTTTTCTTCTGAGCAACTAACGCTCCTAAACCGACACCTAATAGAGCTAAGACACTACCAGGTTCGGGAACGGAGGTAGTAGGTACTTGTGCGACTGCCTGATAAGTGCCAACGCCACTACTAGTATTAAAATAGAGCGTTCCGAAATTAGGTTCAAAGCTAAGACCGCCAGAAGCATTCCTAAAATCGAGCGAGCCGTTCAATGAACCGCCACGTGAACCGCCGAATGTTACGAAGCGATCGCTACCAACAGTAGAGATTTGTGCCAGAATGTTAGCGAGTGGAGTGGTGATATCCGCATTCGTAAAGGTGGTTGCACCGAAATTAAAGGAAAAGTTATAGTTGGACAAAGATGTGAGGGCGAAAGTTCCATCGCCTGGATCTCCATCAAAGCTAAAAGTTCCTGTTCCTACGATAGGAGCGGTTACAGTGCTGTTAGGAGAACGATCAAATTGAAAATCAAAAGTTAACGCTTGGGATTTGAGAGGATTTGCGGCGATCGCGGTTGCGGCAACTACGGTAGATGTTAACAAGGAAACTGATAACTGACGCAGTGGCTTCAATTTGGTACTCATTTTGGTAAACCCCTGAAAGGTAATTTTACGTAATATTTTTGTTGCTCTTCATCTCAAGATAGAACGTTTTTGACTATTATTGTGTTACTTTACAGTCAATTTACAATCAATTTACAGTAAATTTACACAAGTAATTTCTTGCGACTCAGTATTCTCAGACAGCAGACTCAAGCAATTTCAACTAATGCTTCACCTGAAGATAAAATTTCCAAAGCTGTCAGTAAATTTGCGGTCAAAATCTCTCTCAGTCTAGTATTTGAAGTATTACCACAAGTCAACCAGATGATTTGGGGTGGTGTTCCCAGACGTTCAACCAAATCAACAAACTCACTATCCTTGGTCATAAAAATAACACCTTTATCCTTTGCTGCTGCAAAAATTTCCTCATCTTCAGCATCTCTTAAACCCACATCACGCAAAGCTAAGGCAGTTATACTAAATGTCTGAGTGATCCAAGTAGCAATAGATGGTGATAAATGTGCATCAACCCAGATTATCATGCAACTAACACCGGATGATTGAGTTTTCGTGAAGCATATAAAAGCGCAGCTTTAAGATCATCAGCTTCCAGATCCGGCATTTCCTCTAAAATTTCTTCAGCACTTAAACCAGATGCAAATAAATCTAATATATCTGATACTCTAATTCTCATTCTCCGAATACAAGGACGACCACCACATTGTTTAGGATTAATTGTAATTCTCTCCAATAAATTTAGCATATAAACCAACTTCATAAACTCTTATTTTCAGCATAAATCAAGTTTGTAAAATCTGCAACTCAATTAATAAAAGTAATCCCCAAATTAAGCTAAAATAAAATAAATAGCAAAATCCTCACCAGTATATGGTTACATCAACACAAACCACAACTCAAACCTTATACGACCAAGATTATTACCTGTGGATAAAAACAACTATTAACCAACTTCGCACAGGACAATTTTCTGCTGTTGATTTAGAGAATTTATTAGAAGAATTAGAAACTATGGGTAGAAGTCAGAAGCGAGCAATTAAAAGTTTATTAACTAAGCTGCTTGAACATCTACTCAAGCTAAAATATTGGGATAATGAAAGAGAAAGAAATCAAGGAAATTGGAAAAGAGAAATAAGGGCTTTTCGTACACAGATAAAAGATGAACTTACAGATAGTCCTAGTTTAAAACCTTACATCTTAGAAATCTTTGACAAATGTTATCAAGAAGCCAGAAAATTAGCAAGTGATATATCGCAACTTCCCCTTGATACATTCCCTATTATTCCCATCGGTTCTTTAGAACAAATATTAGATGAGAACTGGTTTTAGTGAAAATGATTAATTAGGATGCTCTAATTTCTTACCCTAGTAATTAAAATTTACTGGGGGTTTTATACTGATTTTATTAATGGTTTAAAATCTCTACATTAAATAAATATACTTATTTGTAAAATAAAAATAGTCATCAATACTCAAATTATTATAATTAATTCAATTAACTACATTGTGCTATAATCTTAATCAAGTAAATTAACAGTAAAATCATGAAACTAAAAATAATTGTACATCAAGCAGAAGAAGGTGGATATTGGGCGGAAGTTCCTTCTTTTCCAGGTTGTGCTACTCAGGGTGATTCTTTTGAGGAACTCTTACAGAATTTATATGAAGCTATTGAAGGTTATTTATCGGTAGATATTAATGATATTCAGTTACAAGATAATGCTAAAATATTAGAAATAGCTATATGACATCAATGACGGGTAAGGAATTAGCTAGAATATTAGAAAACCATGATTGGGTATTAATTAGAATTCAAGGAAGTCATCATATTTATGGTAAATAAGGGGTAAATGTAAAAATATCTGTACCTATTCATGGCAATAAAGATATAAAAATAGGATTATTAAGACATTTATTAAAACAAGCGGAATTATTTGATTATCTTGATTAAATTCACGACAAAAATTAATTTATGCGTAATAATAAACAATAGTCAAAAATCAAACCAGAAATTACAACATCTATGAAACGTCGTGAATTTTTCAATTGGGTGGGTTTAGGTTTATTAGCAAGTTCCTTACCTGTCGCTATAGCAGCTTGTACAAGTGACTCCAGCACTACCGCATCATCCACAGATGACAACACTGCAAATAAACCCCCTGCCAAAAACTGGCAAAAAGTGGGTACTGTAGTGGAATTAGATAAAAAAGGACAAATCTTATTAGAAGATTCTCCCGTCGGTGCTGTGTTAGTGATTGGTACATCTAAAGCTGTGAAAGATTTAGTTGCAGTTAATCCTACCTGTACTCATCAAGGTTGCACAGTGGGATGGAAAAAAGATCAAAATCGTTTTGTCTGTCCTTGTCATGATGCAATATTTAGCACCGATGGTAAAGTCAAAGGTGGTCCAGCACAAAAACCCCTGAGAACCTATCAAACTAAAATTGAAAACGGCGCTGTGTTTGTCCAACCTGTTTAAAAAATAGACTGCTATTAATTTAGAAATTCTAAAATTTGTCTTTAAATCTACTACACTAGGTAGATAAATTTATTGAGATAATTACAGCCTAAAATTTTACTTAGGCTTTTATTTAAAATGCGTCTAGAGCAGTTACAAGCCTTTTTAGCGATCGCCCAAACCGGTAGTTTTCAACAAGCGGCTAAAAAATGTGGTGTCACTCAATCTACAATTAGTAGACAAATTCAAGGTTTAGAAGCAGATTTAGGTGTAGAACTGTTTCATAGAACCAGTCACGCTAAACTCACATTGGGGGGTGAACGTTTACTTCCTCGTGTGCGGAAAATTTACCAAGAATGGGATACAGCAATTTCAGAATTAAACGATTTAATGGATGGAAAACAGCCAGAATTATGTATTGCGGCCATTCATTCTATTTATGCTTCTTACCTACCGCCAATTTTACAAAAATTCTGTCATGATTATCCAGATGTACAACTAAGAGTAACATCTTTAGAAAGCACAAAAATGTTACCTTAAACAATACAGCAGAATTTATTAAAAATCTACAATCTATTCTGGTTGGAGAACCTAGTGAACTGATGGAAACAGTCCTCTGGAATGGTGGTTTTTACCTTTGGCATTGTTGTATTTGTCCAGATATAAAAACAGGAATAAAAACAGCTAAAGAGATGTTTATTAGTGGTGTGGTAGCAGCGAAACTAGAGGAATTAATTCGTAATTAATAAAAACTATTACCTGTCACCAGTTATCAGTTATGAGTTATCAGTTATCAGTTATCAGTTATCAGTTATCAGTTATTACTGTTCACTGTTCACTGTTCACTGTCACCTGTCACCTGTCACCTACACAAATCATCATCCCTTCACTAGCTAATAAAACATTGGGAAAAGCTGATTTAACATGATTTTGAATATGATCCAAAAAATCATCATCATCATCTGGGTGATGTTGAGATATGACCAGTCGTTTCACATTACCCATCTGTGCTAAGTTAACTGGAGTTTTCCATAATAATTCAGCGTATTCATGACTGTTCCCTGCTGGTGGAGTATAAGTTGCATTGGCTATTAATAAATCAACATCTTGGATCAGTGGTAAAATCTGATCCTGATCTTGTATTTCAATAGTTTTATGTAAATCTGTTGTGTAGGCAACGCTATAATCGCCCCAAGTCATTCTATAACCGATTGATCTTTGATGTTTATTAATTAATGCTGTAGTAATTTTCACTTCTCCTATTTCTAATGCGTTTCCAGGTGTCAAGTGATGAAAGAGTAATTCTGACTGCATCACCTGGAGGGGGTAAGGAAAGTGAGGTTGGAGCATTTGATCACACAAGCATTGTTTAATGGATGCGCCGTTAGATGCGGCTGTACCATAGACGTGAAAACAATTATCAGTGACAAAGGCTGGGGCAAAAAATGGAAATCCTTGGATACGGTTTGACTGAGAGTTAGTAAAAAATAAGTGGGCTTGTATAGGATCTTCTTGTTTTTGTAATGTTTTTCCTAATACCCGTAAGCCAGTACCCCCATCGAAAATCAAGTGTTGCCCTCCTACGTAGATTTCTACGCAAGCGGTGTTACTACCGTAACGGCAAGTATGACTGTTTGGGGTAGGTGTTAAACCACGCACACCCCAAAATTTAACCCAGAACTCCCCTGTAAGGTTCTGTAACGGGGAAGTTAACTGATCTTTAACGTAGCTTTGAGAATCAGAACGCTCAAAATTTGACATTTTCCTTGAAATTAGAGCTTACTGAGCAAATCATCGTAGTTTCGTACTTCTTGCATCCGGTTTTTTTCGTCCACAATGACGACTGTAGGAGAGTGATTTTTCATCTCTTCTGGTGTAAACTGCCCGTAAGTCATTATTATCAGGCGATCGCCAGTAATGCCTAAACGTGCTGCTGCTCCGTTTAACTCAATAATTCCTGAGTTAGCTGGTGCGGGGATGACATAAGTAATAAAACGCTGACCATTAGCATTATTCACTACTTGTACTTGCTCATAAGGTAAAATACCAGCTTTGTCTAGCAGAACTTGATCAATACTGATACTACCTACATAGTTGATGTTTGCCCCAGTGAGGGTACAATTATGAATTTTAGCTAAAAGTAGGGTGCGTTGCATTTCGTTTGAGGTTGTAATTTGACAACCGAGAATAGTAGATGTCTATTTAGTTTATGGATATTTATATAGATGGTAACATCCGTAACTGGTAATTGGTAACTGGTAAATGAGAAAAGCCAAGGATTTGATTTTTGACTTAGTTGATCTCACCAGTTGCCATTACCTATTATTGATTATTTTTTAGCAGCGGCAATGAATTTTTCTACTAAGGGTAAAACCTTATCTACATTTTGCCAACCGAGAATTTCTGTCACTTTCTTTTCCAAGTTTTTGTAGGAACGGAAAAATTCAGCGATTTCATCTAAACGGTGACTGGCTATGTCATCTAAGGATTTTACATCGGCATAGCGTGGATCTTTGACGGGAACACAAAGAATTTTTTCATCGCGATCGCCACCATCTATCATTTCCAAGTAACCAATAGGTCTAGCAGGAATGATACAACCAGGGAATGTGGGTTCATCCATGATCACCATGCCATCTAATGGATCACCATCATCAGCTAAGGTGTTAGGGATAAAACCATAATCATAGGGATATTTTACGGAAGAATAAAGTACCCGGTCTAAAGCAAAAGCGTTTAAATCCTTATCAAACTCGTATTTATTTTTACTCCCGCCAGGAATTTCAATCAATACATTAACCACACCCTCTTTAGGTTGGGCAGGAATAAGAGATAAATCCACAGCTACACTCCTTTGATAACATAACATTTTTGTGAATCTCGGTAGAACTGAGTTTAGTTCCCCGTGTTAGATTTTAGGACAATTGTGTATCTGTTCCCAAAGTCTTTCCTAAAAAAGCGCAGATCCCCGATTGATAATCACAACCGGGGATGGTGGGGGTGTGGTTGATGCCACACTGGTTTATTATGGTTTTATTTTGATAGTTGTATGATTGCTATGTCATTGTGGGTTGGTTGAGGTATAAACATTTATTTTCTACCTCTGGCTAAGTAATAGGTCAGAAACTCCTGATGATTCTGTACATCAGGTGAAGAAAAGTGGGAAATGATAAATAAAGGTAAAATCAGGGTTGCGAGTGCAATTGTTGTTCCCAGTATATCTGCCAATGGTTGGGAGTATGCGTCGGGAGGCTTGGCAGACTGGTTATTTGAATTCATACAAAAATTTTTTTTGTTCCTATCACTTGTAGTTCTACACTCTCAAAAAGAGTATCGATCCTATTTTAGCTATTTTTTCTCAATTAAAATCTTGTGCTGCTAAAATTTTTATCCGGTTTGGAAACTGGCACATTGTGTTTGTATACATGATTGTTTTGCTACAAATAAAATATCACAATTTGAATTATTTACTAGGTAAATCATACTCTTAGTAAACGGTTTTTGCATTCATGAGAATTACCTTTTTTTGTGTTTGAAATCACAGAATTATGATGAACTTTGTGGATACAACTGAAATTTTGATCAATTTATCAGACAGCTTTGTTATTTGTTAATTGTAACATATAAACCAGGTTCTAAGAAAATCAATTGTCGTTTTATAATTAGGTTGCATCGGACAGAACATTAGCTAAAACCTCCTGATAGAGTATTTTTGTGAACTATGGAGATGGCTCAAATGTACATACACCAAGGAATGCAAAGATTCCGGAAAATGAAGTATAAAAAAAATACCCCACAGATAAATCTGGGGGTGAGATGTATGTAAATCAGCTTTTACACCTTTTACACCTTGCTGTAAGCACTCATAGGTTCTTTGATAAAACGGATATAAAGGTGTTTAAAAGTGGATCTAATTACACGAGGCATAGCAAAATCTATAGGCATCAGCTGATCTGGTAAACGCCAATCATCAATTTGTAATAAATCTGGGGATAAATGGGGAAATTCCATTTCACTTAATTCTGGGCAAATTCCCAATCTTTGAGAAGTTGCTACTGTGGGAACTTGCAGAGGATTAACTTTGAGAATTTCTAAAACTGCGCGATCCAAAGCAAAGACATTTTCAGATGCAGCTAAAACACCTAAATCACGAGGTTCACCACCACTTGGACCATTACCTTCATGACCAATAATACCATCTAAAATGGTTAAACTAGGATTAATTGCCCTAGCAGTTTCTACTAACATTTCCCCAAATCTAGCGGCATCTTTTCCTGCTTCCATGTGCCACCAAGCTTTCATTTTTCCTGGTACACAACCAAAGAGATTTTTTACGCCTAAAGTTACAGTTAATTGGGCATGAGATTTAACTTTAGGGAGATTAATAATTACATCTGCTTCCATTGCTTCTTTTGATAGTAACAGATGATTAAAATTATCATTCACGGTTTGATAACGTTTACCGTGAAACTCGACAATGGGAATATTTAATTCTTCTAAAATTGGTAATAAACCATTAGCTATTGCTACACCTTTAGCACTACCAAAAGCGGGACTATCTCCTAAAAATGGTTTACCCCCCACTTCTATTACCATTTCAGCCACAGAACGGACTAATTCGGGGCGTGTGGTACATTCTTTAGTAGGACGAGAACCGGTGAGTAAATTAGGTTTTAAAAGGACGCGATCGCCCCTTTTCACAAAAGCTGCTATTCCCCCCAAAGGTTCTAACAGCGTGGTTAAGGATTCTCTTAAAGCCTCTTGTTCGTAAGATTTAGCCCGAATTAAACTAACGGCTGGTTTTGGTGTTTGCATGGTTGATTAATAATTGCGTTATTATATCACAATATAGACTATTTTTAGCTAAAATTCAGGTAAGAGGAAAACAATACATAACACTATGTCAACTACAATTACTGATATCGGTACTCTGATTGATAGCGATCCTAAAATTCACGGGGGTTGTCCTATTATTGCTGGTACTGGTGTAACAGTGCGAAGAATAGCTATTTGGTACAAACAAGGTTACAGCGCAGAGGAAATAGCTGATCAAATTAGTCATCTGACTTTATCACAAGTTTATGCAGCCTTAACTTATTATCATGCAAACAGGGAAGAAATTGATGCTGATATTGCAGCAGAAGAAGCAGAAGGCGATCGTATAGAAGCATTACATAAGGCTAGGAAATTAAAATGAGCCAGATTTGTTTGTACATGGATGAAGATTCTACTTCACGTTCTTTAATGCTATCTTTGCGAAATCGGGGTGTAGATGTAATCACGACATTAGAAGTCAACAGATTAAAATATTCTGATCAAGAACAACTGATTTGGGCTAAATCAGAAAATCGTGTTTTGTACAGTTCTAATATTCGGGATTTCTATCGCTTACATACAGATTTTCTAAATAATGAACAATATCATGTAGGTATAATATTGGTGCAACAGCAACGTTACTCAATTGGAGAAATTGCTAGAGGAATTTTAAGACTTATTGCAGCTAAATCAGCCGAAGAAATGGAAAATCAAGTTGAGTTTCTGAGTGATTGGATTGAAGTATAAATAACAATCAAATGCTACAAAATGACTAATATCTTTGTATAATTTATTGAGAGATATAGAAAATGACAACCACAATTTCCCAAAACCAAAAACTAGAAATTACATATCCCGATAGTGACGGTAAACCGATGGCAGATAATACCAAACAATTTAGATGGATTGTAACAATTCAAGGAGGAATAGACGCATTATTCAAAGATAATCCTGATGTATTTGTAGCAGGTGATTTACTTTGGTATCCCGTAGAAGGAAATAATAAACTGCGTCAAGCACCAGATATAATGGTAGTATTTGGTAGACCAAAAGGAGATAGAGGATCTTATCAACAATGGAAAGAAAATAATATTATTCCTCAAGTAGTTTTTGAAATACTTTCTCCGGGAAACACATTTCCAGAGATGTTAAAGAAATTCAAATTTTATGAAACCTACGGAGTTGAAGAATATTATATTTATGATCCAGATACAGGAGAATTATTTGGTTATTTGCGTTCAGAAAATGAACTCAAGCAAATTGAAGAAATGCAGGGTTTTAGTAGTCCACTTTTAGGGATTAAATTTGAATTAGTGGATGGAGAATTACAAATTTATCGTCCTGATGGTGAGAGATTTCTTAAATATGTGGAGTTGGAGGAAAAAAGACAATTAGCTGAACAACAAAGACAATTAGCCGAAACTAAACAACAATTAGCTGAACAAGAAAGAAAACTAGCTGAAGCAAAAGCAGCGAGATTAGCGGAGAAATTAAGAGCAATGGGAATTAATCCAGAGGAGATTTAAGAGATTTTAGATCCCCAAATTCTTTAAGAAGTCGGGGATCTAGGATAACCAATTAATATCAAGTAATTGGTAAAGAGTGTAAGGACATTCTGAAGGAAAATTCACAGAGTTTTGAGTTTTAATTTTCACAAAACCTAAAGCATCCTGATAAATAGAATCTAGTTCTGATTCTAAATAATTATGTAAATTTGTATTCAGTCGGCGGTTTAATTGAACTCTAAAAGTATAGATTTCACCTTGCCAATGAACCGCATTATTTTTTTGTTCACTTGTCCAAAATTGAAGTAGTAATAAATGACGAATAATTTGCTCTAACAGACTAGCTACAGCACTTTTATCTCTTCTTCCCAACTCCTCTAACTCCTCAATTAAATTCTCTAAATCTAAATCTTGAAATTGCTGATTTTTTAATAACTTAATAGTTTCTTCCAACCATTGAGAATCATCAATCTCATAGAGTTGTTTTAAATCATGAATAGTTTTCATAACTCCCACCTCAAAAGAGTATTATAATTATATCATCTCTGCTTACTCTGCGCCTCTGCGTGAGATAAAAAAATCAGGGGTTAGCAATGCTAAACCCCTACAAATTATTGATTAATTTTCCAGAGGAACAATAGAACTCATTTGTTCCAAATCTAAAACATTAGCTAATTCTTCCTCAGTCATTAAACCCTTGTCTAAAACAATTTGACGGAGAGACTTTCCAGTTTCCAAAGACTCCTTAGCAACAGCAGCAGCATTCAGATAACCGATGTGAGTATTTAGGGCAGTAACTAATGCTAAACTACCCTCAGCATAACTTAAACATCTTTCTTTGTTAGCGGTAGTTCCTTGGATACAATTGTTAGTTAAAGCTGCGATTGTATTACCTAAAATTTCGATGCTGTGAATTAAATTATAGGCAATTAAAGGCATCATCACATTTAATTCTAACTGTCCTGCTTGTGCTGCTAGGGCGATCGCGTTATCATATCCCATGACCTGAAAACATACCATTGATGTCATCTCTGCCATAACGGGATTGTACTTACCTGGCATAATAGAAGAACCAGGTTGTACTGGGGGTAGTTGAATTTCTTTAAACCCGGTTTTGGGTCCAGAGTCCATCAAACGCAGGTCATGGGAGATTTTAACTAGATCCTGTGATAAATTTCGCACCGCACCGGAAACATTCACAAACGCACCCATACTTTGCATCGCGGCCATTAAATGGGGTGAAGGTTCTAAAGGTATTTCTAAAAGTTGGGAAAGCGTCTCTACCACCCGTTTACGATATTCTGGGTGAGTATTCATTCCCGTACCTGCTGCACTTCCTCCCAAACCCAAAACCATCAAATCACCAGAAGCGGTGTATAATCGGTTTTGATGTTCGCTGAGAATATACGCCCAAGCGCGGAAGTTTTCACCCAAACGCACGGGTACTGCATCCTGTAAATGGGTTCTTCCTGATTTAACGATATCTTGAAATTCGACTGCTTTGGCTTCTAAGGTAGAAATAGCATTTTCTAAAGCGGGGTGTAAGGTTTGGGAAAGTGCTAATAAACCACCGATACGAATAGCGGTAGGGATGACATCATTGGTAGACTGGCCGTAGTTGACATGATCATTAGGACTAACGCGCTGATAATTTCCCTTTTCATCTCCCAAAATTTCTAAAGCGCGGTTTGCGAGAACTTCATTAATGTTCATGTGGTGGGATGTACCCGCACCTGCTTGGTAAACATCAACAACGAACTGTTCACGGAGTTTACCTGCTAAAATTTCATCAACTGCTTGAATGATAGCTTTGCTGATATCTGCGGGAATACAATTTAATTCACCGTTGACGATAGCGGTAGCTTTTTTGATATATAAACCTGCGTTGACGTAGGTGGGTAGAGGTTTTAAACCACTGATAGGGAAATTTTCAACAGCGCGTTGAGTTTGAATACCATAATAGACGTTATTGGGGATTTGGCGATCGCCCATTGAGTCCCGTTCAATGCGAAAATCTGTATTAGTCATAAGTTTGGTTGAGATGATCTGAAAATACAAATCATCCCATGCTAGGATGCTAAACGTCTAATATGTAAGAAGTCAGGAGTCAGGAGTCAGGAGTCAGAATATTTAATAGCTGATAGCTCAATGCTGACTGTTTTATTTTGGATTGATTTTTGATATTTAATAATTTTTAATTGAACGTTTAGTTTAACGCAGATGTAGCTTGCTTCCCGAAGGGTACGCAGATAAACGCGGATGTGGGAATATCTGTTTTTGATGCTTGTCAAATTTAGTATTTTTTATCTGGTAATTTCATCACTAGAGTATACTAGAAAATAAATATTGGGAGGTAAAAATATTATGGTAGCAACACCCACCCGTAAATTAACTTTAGAAGAATTTTTACAACTACCAGAAACCAAACCTGCAAGCGAATATATCAACGGAGAAATAATTCAAAAACCCATGCCACAAGGTAAACATAGCATTATTCAAGGTGAGTTAATAACTACTGTTAATAGTTTAGTTAAACCTCAAAAAATCGCTTTAGCTTTTCCAGAATTAAGATGTACATTTGGGGGACGTTCCATAGTTCCCGATATAGCTGTATTTGCATGGGATAGAATTCCTGTAGATGAAAAAGGTAACATTGACAATGCTTTTAATACCTACCCAGACTGGACAATTGAAATCCTTTCTCCTGAACAAAGCATAGCCAAACCCACCAAAAATATTTTACATTGTTTAAATCATGGGACTAGCTTAGGTTGGTTAATTATTCCCGAAGAATATAATATCATAATTTATCCCCAAAACCAACAACCAATATATTTAGAAAACGAAACAGATATATTACCAATTCCCGAAATGATGAAAGATTTACATTTAACATTAGGAGAATTATTTGAATGCTTAAAATTAAAATAGATAGAAAATCAAAGATCCCCGAATTCTTAGTGAGCATCACAATAAAAATGATAAATTAATCATAGAAGTCGTGGATCTGCCAAGATTTGTACTTTGCAGTTCGTTAATACAAAACTTGTAAGAAAAACTAAAAAATAAAAAATAACAAACTTTAAAAATCATGAACATACCAAATACAATCACCTTTTCTAGACTATTGGGAATACCATTTTTATTATACGGATTATATATACCAACAACCCAAGCAAAATGGATATGTGTAACCATCTTTTTAATAGCAGCATTAACAGACTGGTTAGATGGATATTTAGCCAGAAAACTTAACCAAATTACAGACTTAGGAAAATTTCTAGATCCATTAGTAGATAAACTCTTGGTACTAGCACCATTATTAGTATTAGTAGAAATAGGAAAAATTCCAGCATGGGGAGTATTTATAATCTTAGCGCGAGAATTAACAATTGCCGGATGGAGAGTAAACCAAACCAGTATTAGCGGTGCGAATATTTGGGGAAAACTGAAAACAGTTAGTCAAATAATTGCCATAGCATTACTAATAGCGCCATTATCAGAAACTTGGCAACTTCCCGCAATTATATCTTTTTGGATTTCCGTAATTTTCACTATAATTTCTGGAGTTATTTATTTAATACCTAAAAAGCCTAATAAACAGGAGATAATAAATAAAACAGAACCCCAGAAAACTTAAAATTTTGAGAGTGATAAAACCTGAAAAATATCTAATTTGTATTGATATTATTTACCTCCTACTGTCTTTAATTCCTCCTTGATGTTCACAAACAAAACCTATTTTTTCCCATGCTAAAATATCTACATGAGTTAATTTGGTGACATTGGTACATTGAGGAGAAATAAACTGACTGAAAATCGCCCATAATAAGCTACGAATTACATCTAATATTGTTTTAATTAAAAATTCTTGATTACCAGGAATACCTATTTCCTGAACTACATCAGTTTCTACCCAGATACCATGAGCGCCTAAAAGAATTTGTGCCATAATTCTGGATCTGAAGACATGAGAACCTGAAGTAACTAATTTTATCTTATGAACGCCCCAGCTTTGCAAAATCGGGATACTGTAGTAAAAATTTTCAAAGGTAGAATGAGCGCAATTTTCCAGCCAAACCTTTTGTAAATCTGCTGATTCCCGCTGAAAAATCAACCAAATACAGGGATGGGGAGAACCCTGGGAAATGAGAATAGGAATTTGAGTATATTTTTTAGCCTGTTGAGCTACATAAATTTCTCTACGAATACTACCACCAAGCACTAAAAAAGCATCTACAGGCTGTGAGGAGGCAAAAGCTAAGGTTATAATAGTAACAGTTAACCAAGTAAAAATGAGAAAAACACAGCCAATAGTAATATTTTTTAACAAAAGTCTGAACTTTCTCAATCTACCCATCTCAAATAATACGGCATTGAATCTAAATCTGTGCTTCATAACATAGAAAATTAAAACTTTATTGTTTACTATTGAAAAGCCTTACCATCAAACCCACAAAATGTTATCTTAAATAAAGGATTTGTGGATAGAGAGTAAACCATGACTAAAGTCATGGGATCAGCGTTGTTGTTTTAACTGTAAAAACAGTACATAAAGGCAACAATTTTTAATTAAAAGATAGTAATTTCCACATTATTTAATGATGTAGAAATAACAGTTAAAATTGGGAGGTAAAAACTTAAAATTTTCAGGAAATCCTGATTGCTAGACTGTCAATATAGTCAATAGTCAATATACAATTATTCCAGCTAATATACATGAATCATTTTGCGAAACGTCACTCACCGCTCCAGGCAGCCTTGATTGGTGGAGCGATCGCCACAACTGCTACTATATCTGTATTTGGTCAAGCGTGGACAAGGTGCGTCCATGCTGCTTTACAAGATAGTCCGAAAGCGTTAGTTGACCAAGTGTGGCAACTGGTAAACCGGGAATATGTTGATAACAAATTCAACCAACAAGACTGGCAAGCAATCAGGCAAAGCCTGTTAAGTAAAGAATATACATCTAACGAACAGGCTTATGTAGAAATACGTAAAGCATTACAAAGACTAGAAGATCCTTACACCAGGTTTTTAGATCCTAAACAATTCCAGGCACTCACCAGTCAAACATCTGGGGAAGTAACAGGGATTGGTATTCGTATGGAAATAGACGACAAAACCAAAAAATTAACAGTTGTCGAACCCATTGAAAATTCACCAGCAATTAAAGCCGGAATTCAAAAAGGTGATCAAATCTTAGCCATTAACGGTAAATCCACGCAAAACATGAAAGTGGATGAGGCATCAAATTTAATCCGAGGTAAGGTAGGAACAAGTATTAATTTGCGCCTACAAAGAGCGGGAAAAGCCCCCTTTGATGTCAAACTAACCAGATCAACCATTGAAATACCCACCGTCACCTATACTCTTAAACAAGATGGTGGTCGTAGAATTGGTTACATTCGTCTCAGAGAATTTAGCGGCCATGCTGCGGATCAAATGCGACGAGCAATTAGGGAATTAAACAAACAGCAAGTAGATTCCTATGTATTAGATTTGCGTGGCAACCCCGGAGGCTTGTTACAAGCAAGTATTGAAATAGCCAGAATGTGGTTAGACAGCGGCGGTATTGTCAAAACAATAGATCGTGTGGGAGGTAGCGAAGAAACCAAAGCTAACCGTACAGCTTTGACAAATCAGCCCCTAGCAGTGCTTGTAGATGGTAATTCTGCCAGTGCTAGTGAAATTCTCACCGGCGCACTTAAAGACAATAATCGGGCGGTAGTAGTAGGTACTAAAACCTTTGGTAAAGCCTTAGTGCAATCAGTTCATGAACTTGTAGATGGTTCTGGTTTAGCCGTCACCATCGCCCATTACTATACCCCCAAAGGCACGGATATCAATAAAAAGGGAATTACCCCAGATATTGAATTAGATTTAACAGAAGCACAACAGCGTCAATTAGCAGATAATCCTAAATTAATTGGGACTTTAAGCGATCCACAATATGCTCGTGCTATTCTGGCTTTATCTAACAAAAACTTTGCTCAATCTCCAATACCTTCTCAAACTTCCCAAACACCCCAAAATTCAGCACCTTTGAGTGTGCGGGCAGAAGATTTGAAGTTTTAAATCATTCGTAGGGGCAACCCCCTGTGGTTGCCCTCTTGAGTCAGGAAGAGAATATTTATCTTTTCCCTGTTCCCTATTCCCTATTCCCTCTCCTGACTATAAAATTTATTTTTGCAAGACTACTTAAAAGATAATATGTAAATTATGAGTGATCAGTCAATCACAGCAAATACTAAACAAGATTTTTTACCACAAGTTTCCGTAGTAATTCCTATTTATAATGGTGAGGCAGATTTACCAGATTTATTAAATTGCTTGTTATTGCAAACTTACCCCAGAGATAAAGTAGAGTATTTATTAGTAGATAATAATAGCAAAGATAATACATTTTCAATATTACAAAAAACTGCTGAAAACTCCCCTATCAACATTATTCCTTTAACTGAAAATAATATTCAAAGTTCCTACGCGGCTAGAAACGCAGGTATTAAAGCTGCTAGTGGGGAAATTATCGCTTTTACTGATGCAGACTGTCGCCCCCAACCCCAATGGTTACAACAATTAATTCCACCTTTTATTAATTCAGAAGTGGTAATTGTAGCGGGGGAAATTACAGCTTTACCTGGTAAAAGTTTATTAGAACAATTTGCAGATAAACAGGAAACTTTATCTCAAAAACATACTTTAGCCCATAAGTATTACCCCTATGGACAAACTGCAAATTTAGCAATTAGGAGGAATGTTTTTCATAGTTCTGGTTTATTTCGTCCCTATTTAACTACTGGGGGAGATGCGGATATTTGTTGGCGTATTCTTAAACAAAATCTGGGTAAATTAGAATTTGCTGCTGATGCAATTGTTCAACATCGTCATCGTTTAACACTGGAAGAATTAGCGAGTCAATGGCGACGTTATGGGCGTTCTAATCGTTATTTACATGAATTACATGGTGTAGAATTAGCTAGAAAAATGAAAATTAAAGATTATAATTATTTGATTTTACGGTGGTTATTAAAAGAAGTTCCCAAGGAGACTCTGAAAAATATAATTGGTAAGTCTAGTTTAGTGAATTTGTTATCTACTCCTTTGAGTTTATTTACTGGTAGGGAAAGAGGTAAAGGACAAAAAGATGCGAAATTACCGGAAAATGCGAAAATGATCGAGTGGTTGTAAAACTCAGTTATCAGTTATCAGTTATCAGTTATCAGTTATCAGTTATCAGTTATCAGTTATCAGTTATCAGTTATCAGTTATCAGTTATTGGTTATTAGTTTT
>RDXV01000101.1 GCA_004292695.1 Nostocales cyanobacterium
GAGTTTCAATTTTAGGAGAAGTTGTAATTTCAGGAGTTGGTGTTTTTTCAACTTCCGATTTTACAGGAGTTTCAATTTTTGGTGTTACTTCTAATTGAGGAGTAGTAACGTTAACTTTATTGGTGAAATTAGGATCTACAATACCACGCACATCATCAACAGTAACTTCACCCCTAACAATTTTTGACAAAGTATCTTTTCCATTAGGTTCATAATTGATCAAACTTACTGTACTATTAAATACATTTTTAACAGGATTACCAAAGTTATCTAGAAATTCTAACTTAACCCAGTTTTTACCAGGTTTAAAACCTTTTAAATATACTGTTTGCCAACTATCTAAAACAAAACTTTCACCATTAATTGTACAACGAATACGCCAATTACTAATAGTATCTTCAGTGTTATTTTCAGCAGCAATATGTAAAGGTGCATTAGTTAAGTAAAAATCTAACATGATTGGTTCTGCACCATAATTACCATGAGGACGACTATAAGTAAGTAGAGGTAAATTGGGATCTGGGTTATTATCATCGCTTTTAGTTAACACGTGAAATTTTGTTTGAGCATAAGCACCTTCATTTTTAAAGCTCTCATACCAAGGTCGGGATGCAAATACTCTTAATATATGCGTACCAGCGGATAAATTATTAAGAACTAGAGGTTTATTTATATCATAAACAGAAATATCTTGCTGATTATCAATAATTACGTGTAAATGTAGACCTAATTGAAGTTGTTCATTTTTAAATATTGGTAAGTCTTGTACTTGAAACCTGACTTCAACAGTATCATCAGATAAAATTTCATCAGCCGCAGGGGTTAATATTGTTACTTGTGGTTGATAGGTTTCTAAAAATGGGATAAGTTCTTGAATGACTTGTGGAGGCGCAGTTTCAGAAAAACTATTCGCTACATTAGCAACTTGAGTAGATTTTTTAAATGTTGTTTTAGAGACATTATAATCAAGAGATTTTTCAGTGCAGCCACTTAAATATAGAGTCAAAACGAGTATAAACAAAAATCTGCATATATAGGCAAAGTACCCAACTAATCTGTTTCTTGATTTGTTTTGTCTATATTTCATACGCTTCACCTAATATCATTCTCTTCTGTTTTTTTAACTACACCATACACCCTACAGCTAATCAACAAAATCTCACACCCTCAAAATGCCATAAACCCATATCTTCAGATAACTGTGTCATTCCATAAAGAATTTCTTATGCCTCTCATAAGAATAAAAATTAGTAATATTGATCACAGAAATCACAAATTTTAACTTCAGCATAGATAACGCATACAGCCAGAAATCAATAATTTATGGCTCAGAGCGATAAATAATCATAAAGTTTAAGAATTGTTATGGTTTGTAAAATAAATGAAAAAACTATTGACTTTTGTACAATTAGTTTGAATATAAAAGGCAGATAGAACAATAAATTTGGCGATTTTGAATTATTGTTAAAATGTCTCCAACAAAGTACAAGAAGAGACTCTATAATTCAACAGAAACAAATAAACCACACCGCTCCAGATTTGAAGTTGGAAACGGAGAGTAAAATTTACTCAGTGGGATTCATGATTCCTCAACCCTTATTGACAGAGGAGGTCGAATGACGATTAGTCCTCCGGAGCGAGAGGAGAAAAAGGCAAGAGTTATCGTTGATAACGATCCTGTACCAACCTCATTTGAAAAATGGGCTAAACCAGGACACTTCGACAGAACCTTAGCCAAAGGACCAAAAACCACCACCTGGATTTGGGACCTGCACGCCCTCGCCCATGACTTCGATACACATACAAGCGACTTAGAAGACATTTCTCGTAAAATCTTCTCCGCGCACTTTGGCCACTTGGCTGTAGTGACGATTTGGTTAAGCGGAATGTTATTTCATGGCGCTAAGTTCTCTAACTACGAAGCTTGGCTGGCTGATCCATTAGGAGTTAAGCCCAGCGCCCAAACAGTTTGGCCTATTGTTGGACAAGACATTTTAAACGGTGATATGGGCGGTGGATTCCACGGCATTCAAATCACTTCTGGCTTGTTCCAAGTATGGCGAGGCTGGGGTATCACCAGTTCCTTCCAACTATATGCAACTGCCATCGGCGGCTTAGTATTAGCAGGTTTATTCCTGTTCGCAGGTTGGTTTCACTACCACAAACGCGCTCCCAAACTGGAATGGTTCCAGAACGTGGAGTCAATGCTAAACCACCACTTATCAGTATTGTTAGGTTGCGGTTCTTTGGGATGGACCGGTCACTTGATCCATGTGTCCGCACCAGTTAACAAACTCTTAGATTCTGGTGTTGCCATCAAGGACATCCCCTTGCCCCATGAGTTCATATTGAACAAGGACTTAATCACAGAGTTGTATCCCAGCTTTGCTAGTGGTTTAGCACCTTTCTTCACATTGAACTGGGGAACTTATGCTGACATTCTGACCTTCAAAGGCGGATTGAACCCCGTAACAGGCGGTTTGTGGATGACAGATATTTCTCATCACCACTTAGCAATCGCTGTATTGTTCATCATCGCCGGTCATATGTACCGCACCAACTGGGGTATCGGTCACAGCATCAAAGATATCCTAGAAAACCATAAAGGACCCTTCACTGGTGAAGGTCATAAAGGTCTTTACGAAAACCTGACCACTTCATGGCACGCTCAACTGGCTACCAACCTGGCCTTCTTGGGTTCATTAACAATCATTATCGCGCACCATATGTACGCGATGCCCCCCTATCCATATTTGGCAACTGATTACGCTACTCAGTTGTGTATCTTCACCCACCATATTTGGATCGGCGGCTTCTTGATTGTTGGTGGTGCTGCTCATGCAGCCATCTTCATGGTTCGTGATTACGACCCAGTTGTGAACCAAAACAACGTCTTGGATCGTGTGATTCGTCACCGTGATGCAATCATCTCTCACCTCAACTGGGTGTGTATCTTCCTTGGCTTCCACAGCTTTGGGTTGTACATCCACAACGACACAATGCGTGCATTGGGTCGTCCCCAAGATATGTTCTCTGATGCGGCAATTCAGTTGCAACCAGTATTTGCTCAGTGGGTACAAGGTTTACACCACTTAGCACCAGGAACAACAGCACCTAACGCCCTCAATGCAGTTAGTTATGTGTTTGGTGGCGATGTGTTAGCTGTAGGCGGAAAAGTAGCTGCGGCTGCGATTCCTCTAGGAACAGCTGACTTCATGATTCACCACATCCACGCTTTCACAATTCACGTGACTGTGTTGATTCTGCTCAAAGGCGTACTGTATGCTCGCAGTTCTCGTCTGATTCCAGACAAAGCTAACTTAGGTTTCCGCTTCCCTTGCGACGGTCCAGGTCGTGGTGGTACTTGCCAAGTATCTGGTTGGGACCACGTGTTCTTAGGATTGTTCTGGATGTACAACTCCTTATCAATTGTAATTTTCCACTTTAGCTGGAAGATGCAGTCTGACGTATGGGGTACTGTAGACGCAAGCGGTACTGTAAGTCACATCACTGGTGGCAACTTTGCTCAAAGTGCGATCACCATCAATGGTTGGTTGCGTGACTTCTTGTGGGCGCAAGCTGCACAAGTAATCAACTCCTACGGTAGTGAACTGTCCGCTTATGGACTCATGTTCTTAGGCGCTCACTTCATCTGGGCATTCAGCTTAATGTTCCTGTTCAGTGGTCGCGGCTACTGGCAAGAGCTAATTGAGTCCATCGTTTGGGCGCATAATAAACTGAAAGTAGCTCCTACCATTCAACCCCGTGCATTGAGCATCACTCAAGGTCGGGCAGTAGGTGTAGCTCACTACCTATTAGGAGGAATTGCCACAACCTGGGCATTCTTCCACGCACACATCCTTTCAGTAGGTTAAAAAAAACTCAGTGGAAATTTTGGGTGTCACAACTCAAAGTTTCCCTGATAGCACTGATAGCAATGGCTAAAGGTCAGAGGAATCATCAACCCTATGGCAACGAAATTTCCAAAATTTAGCCAGGACCTCGCACAGGACCCAACTACGCGCCGCATTTGGTATGCGATCGCAACGGGTAATGATTTTGAGAGTCACGATGGCATGACTGAAGAGAATCTTTACCAAAAGATTTTCGCCACTCACTTCGGCCACTTGGCAATCATCTTCTTGTGGGCTTCCAGCCTCCTGTTTCACGTAGCCTGGCAAGGTAACTTTGAACAGTGGATCAAAGATCCCCTACACGTCCGTCCCATTGCCCATGCAATTTGGGATCCTCACTTCGGTAAACCAGCAATTGACGCTTTTACTCAAGCTGGTGCAAGCAACCCTGTAAACATTGCTTATTCCGGTGTTTACCACTGGTGGTACACCATCGGGATGCGGACAAACCAAGAACTTTATGTTGGTTCTTTAGGCTTACTCCTATTGGCTGCATTGTTCTTGTTTGCTGGTTGGTTACACTTACAACCCAAATTCCGTCCCAGTCTCGCATGGTTCAAGAGTGCTGAACCCCGTTTGAATCACCACTTAGCTGGTTTATTCGGTGTTAGCTCCTTGGCTTGGACTGGTCACTTGGTACACGTAGCCATCCCCGAATCTCGCGGTATTCATGTAGGTTGGGATAACTTCTTGACCGTAGCTCCCCACCCCGAAGGTTTAACTCCCTTCTTCACCGGTAACTGGGGTGTATACGCTCAGAACCCTGACACCGCTGGTCATTTATTTGGTACTTCCACTGGTGCTGGTACTGCGATTTTAACCTTCTTGGGCGGTTTCCACCCCCAAACAGAATCCTTGTGGTTGACTGACATGGCTCACCACCACTTGGCGATCGCGGTATTATTCATCATCGCTGGTCATATGTACCGTACTAACTTCGGAATTGGTCACAGCATCAAAGAAATGCTGAACTCCAAATCTGGCTTAGTACCCGGTAGCAAGAGCGAAGGTCAGTTTAACCTGCCCCACCAAGGTCTATACGACACCATCAACAACTCCCTGCACTTCCAATTGTCATTAGCATTGGCAGCTTTAGGAACAATCTGTTCCTTGGTAGCGCAGCATATGTACGCTCTGCCTCCTTACGCTTTCATCGCTAGGGATTACACCACACAGGCAGCACTGTACACCCACCACCAGTACATCGCTGGTTTCTTGATGGTTGGTGCATTTGCTCACGCAGCAATCTTCTGGGTTCGTGACTACGATCCTGAACAAAACAAAGGCAACGTACTGGATCGGATGTTACAGCACAAAGAGGCGATCATCTCTCACCTCAGCTGGGTATCCTTATTCCTTGGTTTCCACACCTTGGGCTTGTACGTTCACAACGACGTAGTAGTAGCTTTCGGTACTCCTGAAAAGCAAATCTTAATTGAGCCAGTATTTGCTCAATTCATCCAAGCTGCTCATGGTAAAGTCCTCTACGGCTTAGACACATTGTTGTCTAACCCTGACAGCATTGCTTACACAGCCTACCCCAACTACGGCAACGTTTGGTTATCTGGCTGGTTAGATGCCATTAACTCTGGTACTAACTCCCTCTTCTTAACAATTGGACCTGGCGACTTCTTGGTTCACCACGCTTTCGCTTTGGCTATCCACACCACCACCTTGGTACTTGTTAAAGGTGCTTTGGATGCTCGTGGTTCTAAACTGATGCCCGATAAAAAGGACTTCGGTTATGCGTTCCCTTGCGACGGTCCAGGCCGTGGCGGTACTTGCGACATCTCCGCTTGGGACTCCTTCTACCTCGCTATGTTCTGGATGTTAAACACCATTGGTTGGGTAACCTTCTACTGGCACTGGAAACATCTAGGTATTTGGCAAGGTAACGTTGCCCAGTTCAACGAAAACTCTACCTACTTAATGGGTTGGTTCCGTGATTACCTCTGGGCTAACTCCGCTCAGTTGATCAACGGTTACAACGCCTACGGCATGAACAACCTATCTGTTTGGGCTTGGATGTTCCTCTTCGGACACCTAGTTTGGGCAACCGGTTTCATGTTCTTAATCTCCTGGAGAGGTTACTGGCAAGAGTTAATCGAAACTTTGGTTTGGGCGCACGAGCGTACACCTCTAGCTAACTTAGTTCGCTGGAAAGATAAGCCCGTTGCTCTCTCCATCGTTCAAGCTCGTGTGGTTGGTTTAGCTCACTTCACCGTCGGCTATATCGTCACCTACGCAGCGTTCCTCATTGCTTCTACTGCTGGTAAGTTCGGTTAATTCCTGACTGCTGGTTTTAGGTAAGTAATTAAAAAATCCCCTGCCGGAAGGTGGGGGTTTTTTTATGGGCGGGTAAGATGCCACCCCACAAGAGTTGTATCAGCCAGAAGAAATATATAAAAGGATGGTATTTTCTGTTTGGGAAATGGGAAATATGAATTATGGGCGGGCAGGATGCCCACCCCACAATAAACATAGAACAATAAAGAAAAATAAAAAATAAACATATTTATGGAAGAAGCAAAGTTAAAAATTTACCACCGAACATTACCCCACTGGGAGTTAGATGGGGCAACTTATTTTATTACTTTTAATACTTGGGAAAAGTTGGAACTTACTCCAGAAGCTAGGGAGGTAGTTTTTAATTCTTGTCTATTTTTTAACAATCAAAGATATAAAATATTTGTGTTTGTTATCATGAGAGATCATGTCCATTTGCTGATGCAGCCTTTACTAAAGTCTGAAAATGAGTATTGGCCACTCAGTAGTATTATGAATAGTATCAAGGGTTATAGTGCTAAACAAATTCCTAAAGTAATGAATCATATTGGAACTGTTTGGCAAGATGAACGATATGACAGAATTGTCAGAAATGAAGATGAGTTTCAAGCATATTGGCAATATATCAGACAAAATCCTGTAGAAGCAGGTCTTTCAACAATTCCAGAAGATTACCCTTATTTCTGGCAAACTTCAGAATAACATCAAGTATTAATTACTTTATATCTTGTGGGGTGGGCATCTTGCCCGCCCATCATCATAACTAACAAGACTAAGCCAATTTAAGTATTATCACAATTTATAATGTAATAATTGAAGGTTAGACATGATTATGACTGAAACTGCAAATACAGGAAATTCTGGAGTTAATAGAGAAGAGGCAAAAAGTATTCTCCATAAATTCTTAGATAATAAAAATTATAGGGTTTTAGCTGTTAAGGGGAAATGGGGGGTTGGCAAAACTCATCTAGTACAAACTTTTTTAGAGGAACATTACAAAAACTATTATTTGTATGCTTCTGTTTTTGGTATTTCTTCAATTGAACAATTAAAGGCAAGGTTAATAGCTAATTACAAAAATAACCTACAGTCTGATAATAAATCTTCTCAAATAAAAACTGAATTAGTTGTTAATTCTGCCAATAAATCTATAGCTAATACTTTTGAATGGTTCAAGCGTATTTTGCCAAGATTGGAGAAAGTTCCAAAAATAGACTTATCATTGTCAGAAAAATTTTCTATTCCAATAGCAGGATCATTAATTTCTATCGCTGGTGATTTAGCACTTGAGATACTCTTTAATTTAAACGTTAGAGAAAATTCAATTATATGTATTGACGATCTGGAGAGAAAATCTAAACTACCAATAGAAGATATACTTGGTTTTATTGAGTATTTAGTACAAGATCGTAAATGCAAAATTGTTCTAATTTATAATGGAGATAATTTAGATGAATCAGATAAAAAAGCATTACAGGATTATCGAGAGAAAGTAATTGATAGAGAATTTAAACTTGATCCAAAAGTTGATGAAAACTTAAATTTTATATTTAGAGATCATCCTGATATAGATGTGATTAAAGAAGTCTTCCAAAGAACGGGTACAAATAATATTCGGGTTATCAAAAAAACTGGATGGCTTATTGATGAACTTCTTCCCTTAATGGAGAATTGGGAGGATAGTTTACGTCATCAAATTATTAGAAATTGTATTATTATCAATTTAGCAAAACTCGACACTGAATTGTGTAAGAAATTTCCTAAAATTCCAGAGATGATATCTACATTGTTAATAGATCAATCGGAATATATGGGAACGGATCAAAAATCAAATGATATTGCAAGATTTGACTTGGCGATGGAGAAAATTAAAGTTAAAGGAATAGCTCAATATTTAGGGTATCAGCCTTTAGAAACCATAGATAAAATAGTAATTCAATTTATTGAAACATCATTATTGAATGATATTGAGTTCATCAAACAAGGTGATTTTATTGATGAAAGGGAAAAAAGAAAGCAAATTCTTAAAAAATTGCATGAGCTTTCATATAATCTTTACTATGAATCATTTGCAGATAATGAACAAGATATTATTAATGGAATTATTAATTTTCTGGAAGATAATCACCTTAATTTAAGTATTTCACAATTTGAAAGAATTGAACTATTTACATCAATATTGGAATTTGACATCTCTAAATACGAAAAACCTCTATTAGAAAAAATATTAACAGAGATTTTAGAACCGAATTCTTATCATGATTTAAGAACCTTTAAAAATAAACTAACTAAATATCCTGATTTGCAAGCATCTTTTGAACATAAAACCAAGGAATATTACCAAACATTAGATATTACTACAGCAGTAAAAAATATAATGAATGCTGATACTTCTTCAATATCAACTGAATTACAACGAGATATTGAATTTTTGAAAAGCTGTACTGTTAATGAATACTGTAAATGGCTTGAAAAAGGTGATCCTGATTTAATTAAGATGGTTGAATTTTTACAAGATTGTGGATATCAACCTGCATCCGAAAATTTAAGACAAGCTATTCGGATATTGGCTGAATGTAGTAACATCAATAAAATTAGAGCTAAGTATCTTTACAAGATAGACATAGATATTCCAAATTAATTTTTGCACAATCTATGTATTCAAATTGTATAAGATAGGCGGGCAGGATGCCCACCCCACAGCATCTTTTTTTAAATGACTATCCCAATAGGTAGTGAAACTATATATAATCAACTTGGCTTGAATTCTGAATATTACTCAAACTAATATATGCTAAACCAAATAAAACCCAAAAACTGGCATCTCATCCAACAAAAACTCACCCCCTACATCTTCCTATCCCCTGCATTATTAATCCTCTTCCTCACAGTTTTCTGGCCTGCACTGCAAACCTTCTACCTCAGCTTTACCAACTATGAATTTATAGAAGAAACACCCAAATGGATTGGGTTTGCTAACTTTATCAAACTCTGGAAAGATGCAGTTTTTTGGCAAACCTTAAACAACACCTTTCTCTATTTAATCTGTGTCGTTCCTATTTTAGTAATTACCCCCCTATTTTTAGCTATTTTAGTTAATCAAAAATTGCGGGGGATGAATTGGTTTAGAACTGCATACTATACCCCGGTTGTTATTTCAATGGTAGTTGCAGGAATAGCCTGGAAATGGTTATATGCAGAAAATGGTTTATTAAATCAATTATTTAAAACAATTGGCTTATTTCCTGAAGGTATTCCTTGGTTAACAAGTCCAGATAAAATCTTAGGAATTGTTCCCCTTTCCCTAGCAAGTGTGATGGCGGTAACTATTTGGAAAGGATTGGGTTATTACATGGTAATTTACCTAGCAGGTTTACAATCTATTCCCGCAGATATTTATGAAGCTGCCGCTATAGATGGTTCTGATGGTATTAGGAAACATTTAGATATCACCATTCCCTTAATGCGTCCTTATTTAGCTTTAGTGGCTGTCATTTCTGCAATTTCCGCTACAAAGGTATTTGAAGAAGTTTATGTAATGACTGGGGGCGGTCCTCTGAATAGTTCTAAAACTATTGTTTATTATTTGTATGAGGAAGCATTTACTAATTTAAAATTAAGTTATGCCTGTACAATTGGTTTAGCTTTATTTTTAATCATGTTGTTTTTATCCATCTTACGATTATTTGTTAATCAAGGAGATGGTAATAATTTAGGTGTTTAACCTATAAAAATTCAGATCCCCGACTTCTGTTTTAAATCTAACATTTATTGATATGATATTTAAAGAAGTCGGGGATCTTAGGTACATTATCAGGAACAAAAATAAAATGTCTATCGGTGTTTGGATTTTAGGTGATCAACTTTCAGAAAATCAATCAGCTTTACAAAGTTGCGGAGATACTAAAAACTTACCTATAATTTTAATTGAGTCATTAAATCATATTAAAATTAGAAAATACCACAAACAAAAGCTGGTTTTGGTGTGGTCTGCTATGCGTCATTTTGCAGCAGAATTACAAGATAAAGGATATGCAGTTACTTATCAAGAATCTGAGGATTTTATCACAGCTTTAAAAACATGGGTGACAGAAAATAAAATCACAGAATTACGGGTAATGACACCCAATGATAAACCGTTTTTACAAACTATTCAAAATTTAAACCTAAGTTGTAAAATAATCCTCATTCCTAATAACCAATTTTTATGGAGTCGAGAGGAATTTTCAGAATGGGCAAAAACTAGAAAAAGTCTATTAATGGAAGATTTTTATAGACAGGGAAGACGCAAATTTTCTATATTAATGGATAATAATAAACCTGTAGGTGATAAGTGGAATTTTGATCAAGAAAACCGTAAACCACCAAAAGGTAAATTAAATACACCCTCCGCAAAATGGTTTACACCAGATGCAATAACTACGGAAGTAATTAATAAAGTAAAATCCCTATCTGATGATTTAACTTATGGGAAAGTAGATAATTTTACATGGGGTATAAATCGTCAACAAGCACTAGAAATATTAGACTGGTTTATTACATATCGTTTACCAAATTTTGGTACATATCAAGATGCAATGGTGACAGGAGAAAACACCTTATGGCACGCCTTACTTTCTCCTTATTTTAATCTTGGTTTATTACAACCTTTGGAAGTAATTCAAGCAGCAGAACAGGCATTTTATCAACATCAATTACCTTTAAATAGTGTTGAGGGTTTTATCCGTCAAGTGTTGGGTTGGCGAGAATATATGTATGGTGTTTACCATTTTGTAGAGGAAGAATATAAGGAATTAAATTACTTTAATCATACCCAACCTTTACCGGAATTTTTCTGGACTGGTAAAACTGAAATGAATTGTTTAAAACAAATATTTCAGCAAATAGAAAATACTGGTTATGCCCATCATATCCAACGATTGATGGTGTTGAGTAATTTTTCTTTAATTGCTGGACTTTCACCCCAGGAAGTTGAAAGTTGGTTTCATGCAGTTTTTATTGATGCTTATGACTGGGTGATGCAAACTAATGTTATTGGTATGGGTTTATTTGCTGATGGGGGAATTTTGGCTTCTAAACCTTATGGTGCTTCGGCAAATTATATTAATAAAATGAGTGATTATTGTCAGAGTTGTGTTTATAATCATAAGGAAAAGTTTGGTGAAAATGCTTGTCCTTTTAATTTCTTTTATTGGCATTTTTTATATCAGCATCGGGAAAAGTTACAAAAACAAGGCAGAATGAGTTTTATTTTGAAGAATTTAGATAAAATGTCTACTGCTGAGTTAGAATCTATTTGTCAACAAGCTGAAGGTTGGCATGAAAGAGAAACGAATTAGTTAATTGTTAGTAATAGGTTTAAAACCTGTAGCTGTGAGAATTTCTTCCGTTCCTTTTTTAACTATTAATGTTGGGTAATCATTACCATCTTCTGTAATTGTTTGTTCCAAAATATAAACATAGTCTCCATTCTTCCATCCTGTGACACATTTACCATCACGACAGGAAATTTTACCACCTGTTAATTCCAGACATTTACCATTAGCATCACATCCTTTATAACCAATATTTCCTGTATTATTAACACCTGTCCATGAGTTATGATTGCTAGTAGTAATTGTCCATTCACCATTACTAATAGTTTGGGTATCACTTTTAGTAGATTGAGGTTTTTCGCTGGATGTTTTTTCTTCCAAAACCTCCATATTAGTAATAATAGATTCTTGACGGGTTTTTCCGCAAGGTTCAGAACTTTCACAATCACTGACTGATTCTATTGTATAAGTAGCGCGGACTTTTTTATTTAAGAACTTTTTCTCTTCTGCACAAATATCAAAACTTGCACCTACATTATGTTCTTTACCCTGTTCATCTACTAAAGTTACATAACACAATAAATCACCATTTACTAATTCTTTAACTGTACCAATTTGAGGAGATGTATTTTCTAAGGTACTGGTTTTAGTGGGTTGAGGAGAAGAATTAACAGGTTGTTGTGTTTGTTCTGTTTTTGTGGGAAGTTTTGCTACATTATTATCTGATGTTTCTGTGGTTGTATTAGCTGGTAAACTATTACAACTCACAAGAGAAAAAGAGAACAAAATTAAAGTAACAGAAGGAATTAACTTGTTCATATTTGTTAATTTAGGAAATTCAAAAAATCCAAATTTGGTAATCTTCAAAACTTACACAACTTAAATTTTATCCACATTTACTAATGATCATGAATGATGATGACATTTAACCAATTCCCCAGGAGCAAAAGCGCCATTTTCCGTAATAATTGCCGTAATTAAATTAGCAGGAGTAACATCAAAAGCAGGATTATAATATTCCACACCAGAAGGCGTAATTATAGTATCACCAACTTGATAAACTTCAGAAGGGTGACGTTCTTCTATAGGAATTTGACTACCTTCAGCTAAAGCAAAATCAATAGTAGAAATGGGAGCAGCAACAAAGAAAGGAATTTTGTGAGCTTTAGCAACAATAGCTAAACTGTAAGTACCGATTTTATTAGCAGTATCACCATTAGCGGCAATTCTGTCAGCACCAACAACTACAGCATCAATTAAACCTTGCTGCATACAATGGGCAGCCATATTATCGGTAATTACGGTGACGGGTATACCTTCTTGCACACATTCCCATGCAGTGAGTTTTGCACCTTGTAAACGAGGACGGGTTTCATCTGCAAATACTCTGGTTAACCTTCCATATCTCCAAGCGGAACGCACCACACCTAAAGCTGTACCATATCCCGCTGTAGCTAAAGCACCGGCGTTACAATGGGTGAGAATGACTAATTTTTCTGGAGTTTTGGGTAAAACTTTTAAACCATGATCACCGATTTTTTCACAAGTTTGGATATCTTCAGCGTTGATAGCTTGGGCGGTTTCTAGGAGAACTTGTTGAATTTCGGGAATTGTGCCTAATGTTTCATAGGCGGTTTTCATCATTCTACCAATTGCCCAAAATAAGTTTACCGCTGTGGGGCGAGTGGAGCGTAATAATTGGGCTACTTTTTCTAATTGGTTTAAAAATTCCGTGCGATCACTGGTTTTGATTTCCCTTGCACCTAAATACATTCCGTAAGCAGCAGCGACCCCTATGGCTGGCGCTCCTCTCACAATCATTGTTCTAATTGCTTCGGCCATGTCTTGGCTGCGATGAATTTCTACTACGGCAAATTCACCAGGTAAACGGGTTTGATCTATTAATAATACAGAGTTATTTTGCCAAACAACGGGATATAGCATCAGTTATCAGTTATCAGTTATCAGTTATCAGTTATCAGTTCTTACTGTAACCTTGGACTTGGGAAAATAAACAATTATCATATCAATGTTTAAGGTGATTTTTGGCGATCGCCTCAATTTGTTATTTTTACTCTCTGTTTACCTTTACAATTCTTATGACGATTTTCCCAAAAAAGTTTTGCATCCTATTTTTTGGCAAAAATTATTGAGAATGGTGTCAATAAGCTCAACGCAATTTCAAGGGTCTTGACTGATTTTGGGGTTGTGATATGATAGTCTTCAGAATAATCCAAGGAGGGCGTGTGTCTAAAAATAGCAAATTTGGTATTATTCATGATTTTTTAGGAAACGCAGATAAACGCAGATAAACGCAGATAGATAATTGAAAAATTCAATAAATTTGATCGGTTGTTATATTTAATCATTCTTTAAATATGGGATAAATATAGCGTCTCCCAGTCTCATGAAGTACACACCAATTTATTCACTGTTCCCTATTCCCTGTTCCTTTAACGGGGAAAATAAAGAATCATCATTGCTACTTGGGGATGATGATGGGCGATCGCTTCGGGAACATGACCTAAAAGTGAGAACATTTGACCTTTTTGGACTACAGAACCATTTAACAATAATAAATCATTGTTTTGCAGTAACCTGGATACCTCTTTGACAAAATTTCCCCTTAGTTTTTGTAGAGGTAAATCACTGGGAACTAAACCAGTAGCAATTAAATCAACATCTAATCTTTTATTAGAAACCACCTGTAAAAGTTGTAAAGATGCCTTTAATTCAGTAGCTAGAGTTTTCGCTAATTGAATACTTTGGGAAAAAGAAGGAGCTTTTGCTTGTTGAGCAGTGAAAGCAAGAAAAACTCT
Organism: Nostocales cyanobacterium; assembly: GCA_004292695.1. GTDB lineage: Bacteria > Cyanobacteriota > Cyanobacteriia > Cyanobacteriales > Nostocaceae > Okeanomitos. The sequence goes on from RDXV01000101.1 coordinate 14,335, forward strand.
AGATGTATGTTCAATCGGTAAAGGAAAACGACTCACAAAAACCGGTACAGAACTCCGTTGAACGATTTTATCAATCACACCCCCAAATAGATTTTCTTCATAAGTTGAATAACCTTTCCAACCGCAAACAATCACACTTGCTTGTTGTTCAGATGCTACCCTAGCAACACCTTTATCAATTGTCTCATCTATTCTCCCAATGGGTAAAACTTTAGCAACTGCTGCATGAGCGATCATTTCCGCATTTTCTAATAACTGCTTTTGTCGTGCTTTATCACCAGGAGAAATAGGTTCACCTTCTTCTAATAAAATATGTAAGGGTAATAAAGTTCCCGCTGATGATTTAGTTAAGATAATTGCTAACTGTAAAAGATTATCTTCTGTATTAGGATTAGCCACAGGAATTAAAACCCGATCTCCTAATTTACCAACCTCTGTTTTTTGAGGACCTGTATCTTCCGGTTTCATTTTTTCTCCCCACCTTGCTGTCACCCAAGGGGAAGCAATGCAGGTAAATAAAATCATCGCAATTGTACCATTAACTGTTAATTGATCCACCAACTTAATATTATAGGCAACAGTAATAGCAGCTAAAGTAGAAGCAGCTTGAGCGACAGATAACCCAAACATCACCATCACTCTATTATTATTAAAACCAAATAATTTACCCGCACCCCAAGCCGGAATATATTTAGCAACAATAGCAACCGTTACCATCACCCCAGAAACAATTAATGATTTTGGTTCTTGAATGAGAATTTTGGGGTTTACCAACATTCCCACAGAAATTAAGAAAAAAGGTACAAATAAAGTATTACCAATAAATTGAATTCTATTCATTAACGGACTCAGTTGGGGGATAATTTGAGTAATCGCAACTCCCGCTAAAAACGCCCCAATAATTGGTTCAATTTGGACGATATCCGCACCGTAGGAAACCACAAATAAAGTAGCTAGAACAAAAGTAAACTCTGCACCTTCATCATGACCAAACTTTCTAAAAAACCACTTACCCACACGGGGAACACCCCAAAGAGTCAAGAAAGTGTAAATGATTAAAGAAGGGATTAAAAATAACCAAAATTGCCAAGTTAAATTACCTTGGTGCGCTCTCACAACCACAGCTAATACTAACAGTGCCAAAATATTAGTAATTAAAGTTCCCCCTAAAGTAGTTGTCAAAACTTGCGAGCGCATAATTCCCAATTTACTAGCAATTGGTAAAGCCAACAAAGTATGGGAAGCAAAACAAGAAGCGACCAAAACCGCAGGTAAAAAACCATAACCAATTGCTAACATTGCACCCGTACCCAAAACCATCGGTACTGCAAATGTTAACAACCCAAAAATTAAGGCTTTATCAGCATTATATTTGAGATCATCTAAGCTAGTTTCTAAACCAGCCATAAACATCAAAAACAATAAACCCACAGTACCTAAAAGTACAATAGTGCTATCTCTTGCTAACAAACCCAAACCATTAGGTCCAACTATCACCCCTGCTAAAATTAAACCCACAATACCAGGAAGACGGATTTTTTCAAATAATAGGGGTGCAATTAACATTATCCCTAAAATTGTCAAAAATACCGGTACAGGCTCTTTAATTGGGGCAGAAACCACCGCTGGAAAGTAAAAATTAATCACATTAATTACATCTATATACATAGATATTGTTTGGGTTGTACGTTGGCACTTTATTAAAATATCTATTAATTGGTAAAAATACAAATACCATGAGTATCTGTTTTCAGATATATTTTCGGAAATTGAGCAAATTATCCAGCATTAAGTAGTCAGTAGTCAACTTTATAAAATATTTAGAAATTATAAATCATATATTTGCTTTTAAAGATGCTACTAATGCAGGTAATTTTTCTGTTGCTTTACCTTGCATGATTGTAAACCCATCTAGTAACTCAATATTCGGATTAGGATCTATAAAATATTTTCTGGGTACATCCGCAAAAAACTTTAATAAATTAGCCGCAGGATAAACCTGGGCAGAAGTACCCACGACAATAAACACATCTACCTGATGTTGAATTTTATATAAATCATCAACGTGCATATCTACCGCTTCCCCAAACCATACCACATCAGGACGTAAATGTTTACCACATTTAGGACACAAATCACCTAATTTTACAGGTGTATTGATTGGTGATTTATAATCACATTGCCAGCTAGAATACATAGGGGGAATATCAAAATGCCATTCACATTTTTGTTGATCTATTCTTCCATGTAAATGCCAAACATCTTTAACTCCCGCTTTTTCTAACAGGGTATCAATATTTTGAGTGATACAAACTACATGAAAATAATTAGCTAATTCTGCAATGGCTAAATGTGCTGCATTGGGTTGACATTGCTGCATTTTTGCAAAATTTTGGGCGTGAAAATCTAACACTAATTTTTGATTTTGCATCCACGCTAAAGGTGTCGCTACATCTTCAATATGATAATTTTCCCACAGTCCATTATTGTCTCGATATGTGGGAATACCGCTTTCTGCTGAAAGTCCAGCACCACTAAAAATGACAATCATCAAATTTACCTCCAATTTATTAAGTAGTCGTGCAAAATAAATTTTATATTTGGGAGAGGGAACAAGGAACTCTTAACAGGGAACAGGTAAGGAATACAGATATTTTGGGAGCATCCCAAATGTGTAAATTTATTTTGATCTAACGGTAAAAGTGATCCAAGGCTTGATATGATTAAACCGCAAAGGACGCAAAGGACACAAAAGTAAGAGAGTTTAAGAGATTTTTTAGTGTTGCTGCGATTATTTTTTCAAAATTGGGATGCTCCCGATATTTTTGTTTTCATTCAAAAAATTGAGTAGCGAGAAAATGCTATTATTGATACGTATTTTAGGTGATAACCAAGCCTAAATACTTAAAAAGTAGCGTGAGATACACGCAATCTTAAAGCCTGTGGACTAGACAGTGCCGACACTTCTAGGATGAAGCAGGAAAAAAAAGTTGGCTCTTGTTAGCATTAGTTAGCTTTTTTGTATCGGAGTAAGTTTAAACCTAAGTTTAAAACCAGAAAACGCCAGAGGTGGAAACACGGCAACACTCTCAGGCGTTTTTTATTATGGCTTTTGAGGATATATTAAATTTACTAATATAAAATTCCTAGTAAAACTCTTGCCATTTCATTTAACCAGTGATATATTCTAATAGTGTGTGAGGAGCAAAGTTCAAAAAGCGTCTGGGGTGGAAACACGGCAACACTCCCGGACGCTTTTTGCGTTTAATTATTAAAAAATAAAGAATTTAGTTGTTAGTTTTAGTTTCTGAATTTAACCACTGCAAATAATCTTGATTTCCTGATTCAATAGGTAAAGCTACTACACAAGGAACATCATAGGAATGGACTGATTTTACCATTTCCGTCAGTTCTGCAAACAAATCACGACGGGATTTCATAATCAAAACAGCTTCCTTTTCCACCTGTAATTGATCATTCCACCAATAAATACTATCCATCCCATCAATAATATTAGCACAGGCAGCAAGACGAGCTTCAACCACTGCCTTACCCACAGAAATAGCTTCATCCCGATCTTTACAAGTCACATAAACAAAAATATTTTCATTATTCATATCTTAACCAGTACCTTCTTCTCCTCTTCCTTCGTTTCTTCGTTTCTTTGTGGTTTATTCATCAGCAGAATTTGAGAACTTCCCCCCATTCCAGATCAGAAATAGGTATTACCTCAACCTGCATATCAAAAACATCACAAGCTGCATGAATTAAAGCATTAATGATAGTTTCCTGATCTAAACTTGCCGGTAACTCAACCGCTGTCAAAGAACTTTCCCCAAAAACCTGATTGAATAAATCCTCATTGGGGTGTAAAATCATAGATCCATGTTGTAATATTGCCTTTCCCCTTCGCAATTGGGCGCTACCAATCAATTTACAACCATTAAACTTACCACCATTAGCTAAAACTAAATCTGCACCGGTAGCAGTTCCAAAACAATTGGGATTGTGAATATAACCACGTCCAGCTTGTCCATAACTTAACTCTACACCGAGCGATCGCCAACCTTGAATCAAAAACTCACAAATCTTTGTATAAGCCTGTATTCTATTTCCTGGTATTCCCGAAGTCACCACAGCGTAAGTTAAATCACCTTGATGTAAAACCGCTCTTCCACCACTAGGACGACGTACCAAATCTAGTTTATCACCTGCAAAAGTCAAACCTTCCCAAAATTGAGGATATTGTTTTTGATGATAACCCAAAGAAATAGCAGGAGGCGACCAAGTATAAAAACGTAAACTAGACAGTTGTTTTCCTAGCTCATGCTGTGCTAACAACCATCTATCAACCGCCATTTGCACATTACCAGCAGCTGCAAAATAAGGAATTAGTCGCCATACCTGTTTTACCACAATATCCCAAAATTGAAGATTATCAACTATCTAAGCTGCACCAAACTCTGATATCAAGGCTTCATCATTATCATCTGCAATGGTAGCCACAACGGTAATGATCCGGGAAATTTCCCCTGGTGATAATTCCGCTACTGTGCGAGTAGAAATTACTACAACTTGATTATCAATGATACCAAAACGAGCCTCGAAGGTACTGGTACAGTTTAATTCTAATAGGTAGCGCATCAGTGTAGTTTCATCCTTAGCCGGTAGTTTTAGCACCGATGACCAAACCGTGATAGTATCTTCATCACTTAAACCGGTGAGTCTGATAAATACCTCCACACTACCGTATTTAAACTTCCACAGATAAACCCCATCTGTCTGACTCACCATCGCACTGTTATCTTGTTCTAGGGTGCTGATGACACTTTCTATTAATTCTACGTGGTTAGGGGCTGATGTATCGTGAATGAGTTCATCAATAAATTCATCACGGGTGGTAGCTTCTAGGTTAGTTGTCATAGTTGTTTATTCCTGAAATCATCTGAAATAGTATTTACTGCTTACTGCTTTAATTTATAACTACTTTATCGTCAGAAGTTAAAGGAATGGAAAACAAAGAATAAAATATAAAGGTTTATACCTAGCTTCGCCAAAATCAAATATTATTCTTATACAATTACATACAGCAGTTTCCGAAGTTATGAAGTACACCCTGATTTATTTACTGTTCCCTGTTCCCTGTTCCCTGTTCCCTAAAACTAAAAAACTCTGTACCTCA
>RDXV01000275.1 GCA_004292695.1 Nostocales cyanobacterium
CCCATCTCCCCATCTTCTCCTGACTCCTGACTCCTGACTCCTGACTCCTCTCTTTAAGACCTCCGGGCGTTTAAACAACACCATTCTTTTCTTTTCCAAAGGGTGGCAACTACCCAACCATGTTGTTCTAAAACGTCTGCTACCGCTTTTGATTGTTCTAATAAAATACCGCTAAATATTCCCCAAGTGCTGGGTTTGGCAATTTTACTCATTTCTGGGATTAATTCGATAATTACATCAGCCAAAATATTACAAACAATGCCATCAACTGGCTTGTCAATGATTTTTTCTACAGCGTCTACACTCCCTTGGGCGGGAACTAAACGTTCTGGGTTAATATCATTCAATGCGCGGTTGCTGAAAGTAGATTTTACTGCTAAAGGATCTGTATCAACTGCATAAACTTTAGCCGCACCTAAGAGGATTGCACCAACAGCAAGGATACCAGAACCACAACCAATATCCGCAATTACCACAGGTTCTTTTTTCTCTTCATGGTTGATAAAAGAGTCGGGAATATCGCTCAATCGCATTTCTAGAGATTCTAGACATAATTGGGTGGTGGCGTGGTTGCCTGTACCAAATGCGACACCAGGATCAAGACGAATCACTAAGCGATCTAAGGATGCGGGTAGGGGTAGCCAAGCGGGGTTAATGAGAAAGCGATCGCCAATTTCCTGGGGTTGCCAATACTGCTTCCAGTTACTAGCCCAGTCTTCCTCATCAATTAAATCCCAATGTAGCAGAGGTGGTGTTAATCCTATACACAGGGCATCCTGTCTTAATAATAATGATAATGCCGATAAATCTAGTAATTGAGCTTGGAAACTGGGTAAATAAGCCTTTAACAAAGAGGAGTTACCTTTGCTTTCACTAGCTGTACCACGACAACCAAAAACCTCTAACCGCCAAAAGATATCATCTTCTAGGTCTGGTTCACATAAAATTTTTAATTCCCACCAGGTGTTTGCCATATAAGTTTTAAAGTTTAGATTTTAGATAGGGAACAGGGAACAGGGAACAGGGAATAGGGAACAGGGAATAGGGAACAGGGAATAGGGAATAGGGAATAGGGAATAGGGAATAGGGAATAGGGAACAGGGAACAGGGAACAGGGAACAGGGAATTAATTGGTAAAAATCTTTTCTCCCCCCTGCCTCCCCTGCCTCCCCTGCCTCCCCTGCCTCCCCTGCCTCCCCTGCCTCCCCTACACCCCTACACCCCATCACCCCATCTCCAGACTGTTGTTACAAGTTAAAGAGTGACAGTGTAAGCATCACGGATACCAGAAACCTGTTTAATTTCTTCTAAAATGCCTTCTGGTAAAGGATCGTCAATACTTAACGCCATTACAGCATCACCACGAACAATTTTCCGGCCTACCTGCATACTGGCGATATTGACATTGAAGCTACCCAGTAAAGAACCGAGTTTACCGATAATTCCCGGCATATCACGGTGGAGGGTGAATAACATATATTTGCTGGGAGGTACATTAATGGGGAAACCATCTACATCTGTTAAATGAATTTCCTTGTCTCCTAACAAAGCACCTGTGACAGAATGAGTACCTAAAGTACCTGTAGCTTCTAAATGTAGAGAACCTGCATAGTCTCTAGCGGAAGCGTCCCTGGTTTCAATGACTCTAATACCTCTTTCCTTGGCTTCGATATTGGCGTTAACGTAATTTACCCGTTCTCTGAGAGCTTGGTAAAGTAGTCCTTTGAGGGATGCAATAATTAACGGTTGACTCTTATTAGTTGCCAGATCCCCTTGGAGGATCACCTTGAGGGTTTCCACCCTACCACCTGCTAATTGTCCTACCAAATTACCCAAGGTTTCCGCCAATTGCATATAAGGCTTGAGTTCTTCTAAGATATCTGGTCCGAGTCCGGGGATATTTACCGCAGAACGGGCGGGAAGTCCTAGTAAAACATCACGGATCTGTTCTGCTACATCAATTGCTACGTTAACTTGAGCTTCTGCGGTAGACGCACCCAAGTGGGGAGTAAGAATAATATCTTTACCTAATGATCGTAGTTCTGATTCTCCCAAGGGTTCAGAATCAAAAACATCTAAGGCTGCACCTGCTATTTTACCCTCTTTAATGGCTGTTGCTAAGGCCGCCTCGTCAATAATTCCACCCCTAGCACAGTTAATAATTCTGGCATTGGGTTTCATTTTGCTGAGGGTTTGAGTGTTAATTAAATTTGCTGTTTCCTTGGTTTTGGGAATGTGTAAAGTGATATAGTCAGCCTGTTGGAAAAGTAAATCTAATTCCACCAGTTGACAACCAATTTGTTCGGCTCTTTCTCTGGAAATAAACGGATCATAAGCAATTAATTTCATGCCCATTGCTTTAGCAACATGAGCGACATGAGAACCGATTTTTCCTAGTCCGACAATACCAAGGGTTTTCTTATATACTTCTGCACCTACGAAGGTTTTCCGATCCCATTCTCCCTTTTTTACGGAAGCATTGGCATCAGGAATATGACGGGATAAAGATAACATCATTGCCAGTGCGTGTTCAGCGGCAGCAATGGTATTTCCTTCTGGTGAATTAACAACTACAATACCTTTACGGGTGGCTGCGGGAACATCTACATTATCCACACCCACACCAGCACGACCAATGATTTTTAACTGTGTACCAGCTTCAATAATTTCTTCAGTGACACGAGTTCCTGAGCGGATCATTAATGCGTCATACTCACCAATAATTTCTATTAATTCTGCGGGTTTTAAACCTGTTTTGACATCAACGGTAGCAACTTGGGAAAGGATGTCTATACCAACTTGGTCAATGGGATCGGAAACAAGAACTTTGGACATGATTAGTTCATTTATAATTATTTTTTTGCTACGAGACTTTTAAGTTTAGTGCTTATCTGCAACAATTCAGCAAAAATTATCTGTAATTATCTGTTTTGATATTAAACTAGGCATTAAATGTATCCCAGATTTTATGGGATCGGAAAATTCACTTCAGATATTATGCCTTGCCATAGCCCATAATGCCGTAGCAGGAAGAAAATGTCAGCCATTGTCCGCATTTTGGAGCAGAAAGTCATGATTTTGAATTTCAACCTGCCCAGGTACTTACCCTCTGCTGATGAATTACCAGACTCGGATGAAACGCCTGTGGATAACGAACTGCAAGAACTAATACCAGCATTACTCAAGGCTACACTGCTAACACTTTGGGCAGAACGGATGGACTGGTTTTTTGGTGTGGATATGGGTATTTATTATCACCCAGATGAATTACCAATTGTTCCAGATGCCTTTTTAAGTTTGGGGGTAGATCGTTGTTATGATGAGGAGCTACGCCCCAGTTATGTTTTGTGGGATGAAAATGTTGTTCCCATTTGGGTTTTAGAGGTAGTTTCTCCCAATTATCGCAAAGAATACAGCGTCAAGCTAGATGAATATGCGGCTTTGGGTGTGCTTTACTATGTAATTTATTCTTCCCGTCGTCGTCGTAAACCTCGTTTGGAAGTACACAAGTTAGTTAATGGTAAGTATGAGTTACAACCAAGTAACCCTGTATGGTTGCCAGAACTTGGCTTAGGTATTGGTTGTGAACGGGGTAATTATGGTGGTGTAGTTCGGGAATGGCTTTACTGGTACAATCAAGCCGGTGAACGCTATCTTACACCAGAAGAACAAATTTGGGAAGCTGAGAAACGCGCTCATTTAGCTGAATTGCGATCGCAACAACTAGCTGAAAAGTTACAATCTCTCGGTATAGATCCAGAATAGGGGAGCAGGGGGAGCAGGGGGAGCAGGGGAAGCAGGGG
>RDXV01000102.1 GCA_004292695.1 Nostocales cyanobacterium
CATACCGTACCGACATACTCCAACCCCTAGAAATGGGAGCAGGTGCAGCAGTATTCGTATTAGGTTATCGTATCGCCCTCATCCTGACAGGATCATTAGCCCTCATCCTCGCCGATAAAATGGCTTGGTCATCAGTTTACCTAATCATCTCAACATTCATGGCAGTAGGCATTATCACCAGCCTATTTGCCCCAGAACCCAAAGAAACCATCCCCCCAGAATCATTAACCGCAGCAGTCATCTTACCCTTTAGAGAATTTTTCCAGCGCCAAGGAATCACAACAGGTATCCTCAGCCTAGCATTTATCATCCTCTACAAACTGGGTGACTCCTTCATCAACAATATGTCCACCCCATTTTTACTACAAACAGGATTCACCCAAACCGACATCGGCGCAATTCAAGGAGGCATGGGACTAATTGCTACCATCATTGGCACACTGGCAGGTGGAGCATTTTTGAGTAAAATTGGGTTGAATCGCTCACTTTGGGTATTTGGTGGATTGCAAGCAGTCAGCAACCTAGCTTATCTTGTACTTGCACAAGTTGGCAAAAACTATCAAACCCTACTGCTCACAATTAACATCGAAAACTTTTGTGGTGGTTTAGGAACAACAGCCTTCACCGCATTTCTCATGAGTATATGTAATCAGCGTTATTCCGCCACACAATATGCGTTACTTTCTAGTTTTATGGCCGTAAGTCGTGATATTCTAGTTGCGCCAGCAGGTTCATTAGCAAAAAGTACAGGTTGGCCTTTATTTTTTATCATTAGCATAATTGCTGCTGTACCGGGACTACTCCTACTACCATTATTTGCCCCCTGGAATTCCCCAACAGACACAGCAACCAGACCAGGAATAGAAGAAGAAGAGGATATATGGGAAACCAAGTAGTTATTCTAGTCGGTACATTTGTCCTCGTCGTTACAGGTTTATTACTAGGTTATGTACTCTCACAATTAGTTCTCGGATATCTTCCCTTTAGTCTCCTCACCCTTTTGGGAACTATTAGCCTAGTTTTAATCTTTGGCACACTTTACTACGTCTTATTTTGGCAACTACGACGTGAACAGTTACAGCCTAACAGCCCCATTGCCACTAGCGAAGTAGATGAGGAAGTCACAGGTAACTACTTGAAAAACCGACTCATCGCTAGATTATCAGGTGACGTAGCCGCAGCCGAAAGGTTAATAGAACAAGCTAAACAAAATTATCCGGGAATGCCAGAAAATTGGTATTGTGAAAGAGTCCTAGATGATTTAGATCGGGAAGATCGTTAACCATCAACCACCGATAACTGATAACTGATAACTGATAACTGATTATGTCTATTTTTCGTCAATACATCGCTCCCTTACTCGTAGTTTTAGTATTTTTTATCGCTCTAGTAGCCGTCAGCGCTAGGATCTTTCTACCTTCCGATATGGCCGCACCAGCACCAGTGGGTGTGTTAATTCGTAATTTGTCAATATAGGAAGCCGGGAGATGGGGAAGCAGGGGAGGCAGGGGAAGCAGGGGGAGCAGGGGAAGCAGGGGAAGCAGGGGAGGCAGGGGAAGCAGGGGAAGCAGGGGAGGCAGGGGAAGCAGGGGAAGAATAAAGAATCAATATCAATATCAATGCCCAATGCCCAATGCCCAATGCCCAATGCCCCATGCCCAATGCCCTATGAATAATTTCAACTTTCCCCTAGAGGGTTATTCTATTCGCCGAGGTTCTAGCTTAGATAAAGCACTCTTGGTCAAGTTTATTCAGCGCACCTACCAAGAACTTTTTCCAGATCAAGATTTCTCCCACCTTGCCCGTACAGTTGAACAATATTTTTCTAGTGATACCCCCCTATGGTGGGTATATAAAACACAGGGAACAGCGAATAGTGAAGAAATTACCCAGTCCCCAGTCACCAGTCCCCAGTCCCTAGTCCCCGTTGCTTGTCTTTGGGCTGGTAATGCTATAGATCAAGTTACAGGCGATCGCCACGCTCATATATTCTTACTTTATGTAGTTCCTTCCCATCGTCGTCAGGGTATCGCTAAGGCATTAATGCAGCATATAGAAAAATGGGCAAAACAAAGAGGCGATCGCCAAATTGGTCTACAAGTCTTTACCATCAACACACCAGCCCTCAACCTTTATCAACAGCTTGGTTATCAAACTCAATCCCTCTGGATGATAAAATCTCTTTATTAGATAATTGGGCATTGGGCATTGGGCATGGGGCATTGGAAATATTTATCTAACTCCTGACTCCTAGAACTCCTTGATCTCCTTGCTCTCCTCCCAAATATAATTACTCTTTTTTAAACAAAATCTTATGTACGACGAAGAAGATATAAATTTACTTGATAATGAAGATGATCTAGAAAGTCCACTAGACCATATAGAACCACTCACAGATGAATCAGAAACGGCTAAACCTGATCCAGTAGCAATGCTGGCATTACTGGCCGATCCCCAACCCCAGCAAAGAATGTTAGCCGCCCGTGCATTTTGTGATATTCAATATGAACCAGCTATACCCCATTTGATAACTTTGTTAACTGATACCTGTCCTCTCGTCAGAGTCAGTGCCGCTTATGCCCTGGGACGCAACCCCAGCCCGGATGCAGTTGAACCATTAATAAATCAACTAAAACGCGACCTGAACGGTTATGTGCGAAAAGGTGTAGTTTGGGCTTTAGGCAACTGCCGCGATCGCCGTTCCTTAATACCCCTCACCCACGCCCTCAGAACAGACATTTCCGCAGTTCGTCTTTGGTCTGCCAGCGCCTTAGCACAAATGACAACAGTGGGTTATGAAACCGTTGTTGGTGCAATACCTCCCCTCATTGAAGCCCTAGTTCAAGATCCCATACCCGCAGTTCGCAGTAACTCCGCCTGGGCAATAGGTCAACTCTGTAAAGAATTACCCTCTAACGTAGTTTACGCTACCGCCATTGACGCACTCATCCAAGCCTTTGCCGAAGATAAAGACCTGGGAGTAAGAGAAGATGCAAAAGCCTCCCTTTTAGGAGTCGGTGATCCTCGTGGTTTACAACTAATTGAAACCCTCGAAAAAGAAGGATGGTTTTAAGAATTTAGAATTTAGAATTGAGAATGAAGAATTAAAACACTATCAACTGTCAACTATCAACTGTCAACTGTCAACTATCAACTGTCAACTGTCAACTATCAACTGTCAACTATCAACTGTCAACTATCAACTAATTCCCAATCAATTTCAGGTTTACCCGATTGTTTGAGGACAGAATTAATTGTTGAAAATGGTTTACTGCCAAAAAAACCATGACGTGCAGAAAGGGGTGAAGGGTGAGCAGATTTAATCACAAAATGTCTAGTTGTATCAATCAATTTTATCTTCTTTTGTGCATATCCACCCCACAACACAAACACAACAGGATCAGGTTTTTGATTCACTTTATTAATTACTGCATCAGTGAAAATTTCCCAACCTTGATTTTTGTGAGAATTTGCAGCACCAGCCCTAACAGTTAATACTGCATTTAACATTAAAACACCTTGTTTTGCCCAATTTACTAAATAACCATGATGGGGAATTTCACAACCTATATCTGTTTTTAGTTCTTTAAATATATTCATTAATGATGGTGGTGGTTTAATTCCTGGTTTCACAGAAAAACATAATCCATGTGCTTGGTTTTCTCCATGATAAGGATCTTGTCCTAATAATAAAACCTTGACTTGTTCATAATCTGTCAATTCAAAAGCAGAAAAAATCTCTTGTTGAGATGGATAAATACAGTAAGATTTTCTTTCTGTAATTAAAAATTCTTGCAATTGAAGAAAATAAGGTTTTTCTAATTCTTCTGCTAAGATATTGTGCCAAGAATTAGGTAATTTAATTTTAGTCATTAGTCATTAGTTATTAGTTTTTGGGCATTGGGCATTGGGCATTGATATTTATTCTTCCCCTGTTCCCCCTGCTCCCCCTGCTCCCCCTGCTCCCCCTGCTTCCCTGTTCCCTATTCCCTGTTCCCTTCTTCCACTGATAACTGATAACTGATAACTGATAACTGATAACTGACTATTCTTCAAAAGGACGTTCTATATCATCTTCTCCCAGATATTCACCATTTTGAATTTCCAGAATTACTAGAGGAATAGAACCTGGGTTTTCTACTTTATGTAAACTTGCTGCTGGTACATAGGTTGATTGATTACGATTTAAAAATATTTCTTGATCATCACAGGTCACTTTAGCGACTCCAGAAACTACAACCCAATGTTCATGACGATGATAATGTATTTGTGGTTTGATACTGTGTCTGGGTTTAATTTCTAAACGACTAATTCGGTAAGTTTTTCCTTCTTCTATTACCTCCACATGACCCCAGTAACGTTCCCCTGCATGAGAGGAAATTGGTTTAAGATCATCATTGAGAGTCTTTTCTTGCTGTTCCATAAAAATTTTTCTACCTGGTATTTAGTATTGTTAATAACTTCATAATAGCTTCTATACTGAGAAACTATGGCGGGAAAATAACAAATCTTCAAATTCTGATTTAGATAGCCCCATACTGAATATGTGGCCTTGAATAGCATCACATTTGTTTTCTTTGAGGAAAGATAGTTCTGCTAGTGTTTCTACACCTTCAGCAATGATTTTGAGGTTTAGCTCCTGAGCCATTTTAATCATAGTTTTAGTAATAATAGATTTGGTGTAATCTTGATCAACATCTTGGATAAAAACACGATCAATTTTAATGGTATTAGCAGGGAAAAGTCGTAAATAATTGAGAGAAGATTGTCCCGTACCAAAATCATCAATAGCGATTTTAAATCCTAGTGAACGCAAATGATTCATAATTCCTATGGCAAAATCTAAATTTTCCATAATCATAGTTTCAGTTATTTCTATTTCCAAACAACCAGGATTTAATTTGTGAAATTCTATTAAATTAATCACTTTAGAAATTAAATCTTTTTGGTTAAATTCTGCTGCTGAGAAATTTACAGAAATTGTCAAGTGATTAATTCCCATGTCTTGCCAATTTTTAATGTTTTTACAGACATTTCCTAAGACCCAGTTATCAATATTGAGAACTAAACCTGTAGACTCAGCTAGGGGAATAAATTCACTGGGGGAAACCTGACCTAATTCCTCATTATACCAACGTAATAAACTTTCTGCTCCTAGAACTTTACCAGTCTTGAGATCAACAACTGGCTGATAACTAATTTCAAAACCTTGAAAATCATTATTGATGATATCTTCATACAGTTTTTTATGTAAAAATTGCTGTTTTGGTGTTAGTTTTTGTGTTTGATTGTGATTTGATAGATATTTTTTAAAGTTGGCATATTTCTCTAATTTGTTGATGATTGCACTTAATAATTCAGCGCGAGTAAAAGGTTTTGTCAAGTAATCATCTGCGCCCATATCCATACCTTGACGGAAATCAGATTTTGCTGATTTGGCGGTCAAAAAAATAAAGGGAATGGTGGCTGTTAATGGTTGTTGACGTAATGCTTTTAAGACTCCATAACCATCTAATTCTGGCATCATCATGTCGCACAAAATTAAGTCGGGAATTTCAGATATTGCCAAATTTAAACCTATTTTCCCATTATCAGCAGCGACTGTTTCAAATTCTTCCGCTGTTAATAAATCTAAAAGATTTTCTCTTACAGATTCTTCATCTTCTATTACTAAAATTTTTGGCATAGTTAACCTCATAAATTATATGTTTGTAAAGGTATTTTCACAGTAAATTTTGTCCCTAGTCCGAGTTGGCTAATAATTTTAATTTCTCCTTTATAGATATCTAAACATTTTTTGACAATTGCTAGACCTAATCCAGTACCTAAGATATTACCAACATTTCTAGCACGATAAAAAGATTCAAATAAGTGGGGTAAGTCTTCTTGGGGAATACCAATTCCTTGATCTTCAATTTCAAATATTATTTGTTCATCATGACAAAACAAGGTAAAGTTGACTAGAGTATTATCCGCAGAATACTTAATAGCGTTAGATAGTAGATTAGTGAGAATATGTCTCAATAATTTTTCATCCATATAGCAGGATAAAGACTTTTCTTCACTCCTAAAAGATATAAAGTGTTGATTTTTGACATTTAACTTAACTTCTTCTACTAATTGATAACAATATTGAACTAAATCTATTGATATGGGTCTATACTCCAGTTTTCCAGCCTCTGCTTTGCCACTGATCAATATATCGTCTAACATTTCTGTCATTCTGTGAACAGCGGTTTCTATTCTCCGTAAATGGGTTAATTGTTTATCTTCGCTCCATTTATAACGATAGTGTTCTAATAACTCGGCAGATGAGAGAATTGTACTCAAGGGTGTACGAAATTCATGGGAAGTCATGGAGATAAAGCGGGATTTTAACTCGTTGAGTTCTTTTTCCTTCTCCAAGGCTGTGATTAGGTCTTGTTCTAATTGTTTGCGGTTTGTAATATCTGCCCAGTAACCTACCCTTTCTAAGGGGTTGCCAAATTCATCCCAGACTACTTTTCCTTGATCATATACCCAGCGATAATTACCATCTTGGTGTAAAAAGCGATATTCTAAGCTGTAGTCATTTTTCTCCAAAACTTGTGATAATTCTCTAATTACCAATGGTGCATCATCAGGATGAATATGACTATACCAAAATTCAGAGTCTCTTAAAAATTCCTGTGCTTCATAACCTACCATAGCTTTGATATTATTACTGATAAAAATAGCACCAAAATCTTCTCTAGCTTTGCTAGTATAAATCACTGCTGGACTGGCAGTTAATAAATATTGCAATCTTTCTTTGCTAATTAATAATTCTGTCTCTGTTTGCTTGTGTTCCGTAATATCAGTTTGGATACCAATATAATGTGTCAGTGAACCATAAACATCATATACAGGTGATATACTTAATTCGTGCCAAAATAAGTTACTATCTTGACTATTATTGTGAGAATAATTTCGTAGAATAACTGTACAGTTTTTGCCAGTTTCCATTGCTTCTTTAAGTTTAATCAAGGCTTGTTGATTAACTTCAATATCTTTAACAACGGGAAAATTTTCACCTAAAATTTCTGCTGCTTTGTACCCTGTAATCCTTTCAAAAGCAGGATTAACATAGATAATTACTGACTTACCTGGACTGGTGACATCAGCAATAACTACTCCGTTACCAGTAGCTGCCATTGCTCGATCTCTCAGTCTTATCCCTTCTTCAATAATTTTTGTCTGGGTTATATCTGTATATATACTAACAAAAGAAACTATATTACCCTCACTATCTTGAATAGCATCTGTACGTAAATCAATTTGCACATCTTCACCATTCTTGGTTTTCATGACTACTTCTCCCCGCCAAGATTGACCTTTTTGAACGGTGTTAAAAATGATTTTAAATAAATTTTGATTGCGGAAATTTGCCTTAATTCCACCACTACTATTTAACTGTTGTTCTGTATAGTCAAATATTTCTTTAAAGGCTGGATTAACATAAATAGCTTGACCTGTAATATCTGTGATACTAATAGCATCACTCGTACTTTCAATAGCTTTTTGTAATCTTAATAAAGATTTTTCGGCTAGTTTTCTTTCAGTAATATCTGTAGAAATTCCACAAAAAGCATAATTAACACCATCTTTATTCTTTAAAGGAAACTTAATTGATAAATGGGTATGTAAAACATCTTGATGGGGAACTAATTCTTCTATTTCTATTGGTAAACCACCATTAATTACCTGAGAGTTATTTTTGATAAATTGTTCTGCAATTTGCTGTGGCCAAATATCCCTAATACTTTTACCAATAATCTGCTCTTGACGGATGTGAAATATTTTTTCAAATTGCTTGTTAATCAGCAAGTATCTATTATTTGTATCTAATACATATAAAAAAGCTGGTAAGTTATCTAAAATTGCCTGTAATCTTTGTTGAGTATCTTTTAATATATCTGCTTCCTGTTTACGAATGGTGATATCTCTAGCTATACCTCGATAGCCGACAAATTTACCCGCTGCATTAAAAATAGGAATACCGCTAGTTTCTAAAAATACTAAATGTCCATCTTTATGAAGATTAGTATTTTCTAGACATTTAAAGGATTTATTTTCGCTAATTATTGGTAATAAAATTTGCCTAAACCGTTCTGCTTCCGCTGGTGGCATGAGGTCAAAAGTGGTTTTTCCTAGTAATTCTTTATATTGATAACCTAAAATTTCTGTAATTTTAGGGCTAATGTATGTATAAGTATAATTTTCGTCCATTTCCCAGATACAATCACTGGTAGTTTCTACCAAGTTACGGAAACGTTCTTCACTTTCTTTAAGTGCGGCTTCTGTTTGTTTACGCTTAATGCCAATTGCGATTTCGTTGGCAACTATTCCTAATGCTGTAAAAGTATTTTCTGTCATTGGTTGTTGGGAAAACATAGCAATTACTCCTATCACTTCCCCATCAACAGTTAACGGATAACCAGCAAAGGATTTCATTTTTTCTCGTTTTGCCCATTCTTTGTCATTAATATAAGGATCATTTGACAAGGAGTTGGTACAGTGAGGTTCACCTTGAGATGCTATTAAACCTATTTTTAATCTACCGATAGCGATATGACTATGACAACCGTTAATGTGAGTGTAAATACCAGAACTGACTTGAAGTTCTAGAATTTTTCGCTCTCGGTTTAAGATCCAAATTCTGGCAAAGGCAACTTCTAAATGTGTAACTAAAGCATCTGTACAACCTCGCATCATGGAAGTTAAATTTTCTGCGTGGGCAAGGATATTATCAATTTCTGCCCTGAGATTAGCCAATTTTACTTTTTCTGCTAGTTCTGATTCTACTTTTTTAAAGTCTGTAATATCTGTAAATGTGCCGATATAGCTAATCACTTTTTCATTTTCAACTAATTCGGGAATAGCTTGACCTAATACCCAGGTAATTTTACCTTCAGCACCTAAAAAACGATATTCTGATCTAAAAGGATGATTGTTATTGACAGATGTTAAAAATTCTTGAATTACCCGTTCTTTATCTTCTGGGTGCAGTGCTTCTATCCAACTGAAACCCATGGCCGATGATATATCTAATCCGGTCATTTCTGTCCAGTTATTATTAACATAGGTACAATATCCTTGAGGATCACAACGAAAAATTCCGACTGGGGAAACTGTGGTAATTTTCTGATATTTCTGTTCAGTTTCTCGTTGTTTAATTTCTGCGGTGATTCGATCATGTATGTCTGTATTTGTGCCAAACCAGTTGATAATTTTGCCTTGACTATCCCTTAATGGTAAAGCGCGTACCAAATGCCAGCGATAATTTCTTGTTGCTGTTTCTAATAACCGAAATTCTACTTCATAATCTCTACCTGTGGCTAAACATTGATGCCAAATGATCACACTGGTAGATAAATCATCGGGATGCACAAATTTAAGCCATTCTGTACCTAAAACTCGCTCTGGTGTGCAGCCAAAATAATTAAGAGTCCGCTGATTTACATACTCAAGACTACCATCTGCTTTAGCAATCCAAACTTGTTGGGGAATAGATTCTGCTAAAAATCGAAAACTTTGTTCACTTTTTGCTAAAGATGTTTGTGCTTGTATTCTTTCTGTTACATCTGCCATTATTCCCAACATTCCCATAACTTGCCCTTGGTTATTTAATAAGGGAACTTTGTTAGTTTCTAACCAAATTTGACTACCATCTGCTTGTTCATAAGAAGTGATTATGTTATGTTCTGCCTGATTTTTTTGCATGATCGCATCATCATAAGCACGATAAAATTCTGCTACTTCTCGATCAGCAACTAAATCATAATCAGTTTTTCCAACTATATCTGCTGTGTTTTCATAACCTAGCATTTGGGCAAATTTACGATTACAACCCCAAAACCGTGAATGAACATTTTTCCAAAAAATCCGGTGAGGAATAGTGTCTATAATTAATTGCCACATTCTTGGAGATGGCAATATTTGATTTTCTATATTCTGCCGCTGATCAATGGTGTTTTGAGTTTGTGCGATCGCCTGAAAAACACTATCTGGACTAACTGTACCTTTAAGTTCACCTTGCTGATCCAACACCGCCCATAATTTAATTTGAGATTCCTGTAACTGCGATATTAATGTGAATAAATTATCTTTTATTGGTAGTTTTATCTCCATTACAGGAGTTTGCATAACTTCTTGAATAGTAGTATTTTTTATCTCTTTACTAACTGCAACTAACTCTACTACATCTTGCTGCGTCAGATATCCTAATAACTGCAAATCTGATTTGACTAATACACCTTTTCCATACTTAGCCATCATTGCAATTGCTTCTAATACAGGGGTTTCCGGTGCAACTAATAATAGTGAATCATCAATAATTGCATCTAAATTTTCTATAATCAGACAGAAAGGATCAATTTGCATATTATCTTTAAATCTTATTCCTAAACAGGTGTGTTTTCAAAATAGGAATCAGGAATGATGATATTTAAACAATCTGAGAATCGTAGATGCTAGTGTAAAAAGCCTAATTTAGATAGGGTTTATATTTTTGAACTTGACAATATCAACATAAATTAGCTGTTAACCATAAGCTAATAGCTGACTAACTAAGCTCAAAATTTTAGCTTGGAACTTTGATATTTTAATTATATTATTACTTAAATATAGCAGAATTACAGTAGATAGAGTTCAGACTTCAATCTACGAGCTTTGCGGTTTAAGTTGTGAACAAACCCTGGACTGTATATCTTCATAAAAGTTAACTTTTTAAAACCTTTCTTTCTCCATAGCGCAATAATCTTTCAATAGTCATTAATCTATTTTCCCACACTTTCACTCGATAAGGATCGGTTTGCTCCACAGAATTCATCAAATTTTTAAACTTCGTCTGAAACCGAGCCAGTTCTCCTCTAGCACTGATAAAATTACCAGCAGAGGGTAAAGCAGCCAATTGATTTAAAGCATTTTGTACCTTTTGCGATTCATTTTTCAAATCAACCCTACCACTGGTAGACTTGAGAAATTTTTGATCATTTTCTGTTAAAAACTGCCACTCTTGACGTAAAGCTGCATAGCGAAAAGCCGCAGTTCTGAAAGGTTGACGCTGGGGAATAGGTTCAGCATAGGAACGTCTAATTCTCCCCTGAGTGCTACCCAACATTTGATCTAATTCATCATTAAAATTATCTACTGCAAACAAAGCATAACCACTTACAGGTAAATCTCTCAGTAGTTGCAATTGATCAAATGCACCCAAGGTAGGTAAAGACAATAAACGAATTCCTGGAACTAATAAAGTAGCACCTAATTTCCGCGAATTAATCCAAGGTTGAGCTAATTTTTGAAAGCGGGGAGTGTCCAAAGCATAGGTCATTGGTACAATTAAATCTACATCCCCTTTTCTAGCCCAAACTTCCCAATGTTGTTGGATTTTTTGTACTCGTTCATATTCTCCTAAAGGAAATACCGCTACCGACAAAATTAAACTAGAACGCTTTTTTCTCATCATTTGGGCAACTTCACCCACAAAACTATTTACTTGTTCAGTACGAAAAGCCGTCCACTTTTGCCATAACTGTCGTTGACGGGGGTTAATATTAATTGGATCTACACCTGTTTCTTGTTTAAATTTCTCCCTCGCGGCTTTACCATAACCATAGATTTTGCCAACAAAAGGATCTTGAAATGGATAACGAATATAGTCTAGTTGCAAACCATCAACTTGATAACGAGTGACAATTTCTGTATACAAATTTAATAAATATTCTCTTGCTTTTGGATTAGCAGGATCTAAAAAAGGCTTAGTTTGCCCAACAGGAATGATGCGCCCTTTTTGATCATAATTTGCCCAATCAGGATTAGCTGCTAACACAGGACCAGGGTAATTATAATCAACACCAATAATTTGATTATGACGAGTATTTCCTGCTGCAAAAACCCACACCCAGGCGTGTAATTCCATTCCTCTAGCATGAGCTAATTTTACTGCTGATTTTAAGGGGTCCCAATCTTCAATTAAAGGATTTTGTGCCGGTGCAACTTGACTAGGATAAATTGTATAACTAGCGTTAACAGTTTCAAAAAATACTGTATTAATTCCCGCTTGTTCCAACCGATCAAAAATCTTGGTTAATCCTGCTTCATTTTTAGCCTTAACTATTGCTCCTCTATCTAACCATACTGCACGAATTTCTGGGTGAGACACTCTTTGATCAACAGGGAAATTTTGCCATAACTCTAACTTAGCTTTTAACCACTGTTGACGCACTAAGGCATAATTTTTCTTAGCAATTAAAACCGGAATATTTTTGACTACTTCTCTTGCTTTTGCTAGAGTTTCATCTACACTAGAATCTATTATTGGTTGAGATGATTTAACATTTATACGACTAGATTGATTATTGTTACTACTATTAACAGCAGCGGCTAAATGGGCGCTTTCAACTCTGCCAATTAAATTTTTTAACTCTTGTTGTAATGCTATTGCTTCTTTTTTACTAATTGGTTGATTAGAAGTAGGAATAACATCTAATTTGAATTGATTTTCTAGTATGTCAATATCTTCTTGTAAGTTCTGTGCAGTAATTTGAGGTTGATTTGTAGATAAGGATTTATTTTGTAGTTTTTGATTATGATCATCAAGACTGGTATTTTGATTATTTTTATCAGATAATTCAATTTTATTAACTGCATTAGCTGGAAAAACTAGCCAATTATTGATAATCAACAAATTGATATTTAGACAAATTAGACTCAAAAGTTTAAATGTACCCCGATAAGCAGGTCTAATTTTAGCTTTAATTTTAATATTCTTATTCATGGTAATTGCTAATACACAACTGATAACCTAAGAAGACAGGTGACAGGTGACAGGTGACAGGTGACAGGTGACAGGTGACAGGTGACAGGTGACAGTAAGAAGTTTGAACTGATAACTGTTTACTGATAACTGATAACTGTTTACTGATAACTGATAACTGATAACTGATAACTGTTTACTGACAACAAGTATTAATTAAATCTTCAACTCCCGCAACCGGCAATATTACGGTATTTAGCTGTTCCGATACTTCCGTAATACTCATATCATCTAAAAATATTAATTCTCCGTGTTTTAGCATTACGCTGGGTAACAAAATTCCATCACCTAAATCTTCACCCCGTAAGTGAAATAACAAATCTTGTCCAGTTAATAATCCCGTGACACTAATATTTTGTCCCCAATAATCACTATATAAAGCCCGCATTTTGACTTCTAAACCATCCACTTTGTTTAACTGTTCTACCAGTGGTTTAAATGCAGTTTCTACCGCATTGCCAACTACCCAATTTAATTTTTTAGGAGTTGCTATTTTAGGTGGTAATAATTCTTTTGCAGCTTGGGTAAATTGTTTAATAAATAAACTAATTGAACCCACACCATTAGCGAGTTGTGGATATTCTTCATATTCTGCTTCACTTGGT
This sequence comes from Nostocales cyanobacterium, assembly GCA_004292695.1. Classification (GTDB taxonomy): domain Bacteria; phylum Cyanobacteriota; class Cyanobacteriia; order Cyanobacteriales; family Nostocaceae; genus Okeanomitos. The sequence goes on from RDXV01000102.1 coordinate 13,444, forward strand.
AATTCTTCACCTGCTATTAAAAACCATTCATCTGCTAACCAAGCGACACTAGAATCAAATTTTTGTTTAAATTCTTGACAAAGTAATTTAACTTGGGATATCACTTCTTTGGCTTTTTCTCTGGTTACAGGTACGAGTTCATCTTCTTGAGGTCGAAATTTTGTTAAACCTACAGGAACAACTGCTATTGATGCAACTGCGGGTATATCTCCAGTGTGAAATGATGTTAAATCTCTGAGGGTTTTTTCTAAATGTTCACCATCATTAATTCCAGGACAAACAACTACTTGGGCGTGAATTTGTAACCGTCTTTCTTGAAACCATTTAAGTTGTTCTAATATTTGCCCTGCACGTTGATTTTTTAATAGTCTAATTCTCACTTCTGGTTCGGTAGCATGAACAGATACATATAAAGGAGATAATCGCATTTGTTCTATGCGTTCCCATTCTTTTTCAGGTAAATTAGTTAAGGTTAAATAAGAACCATATAAGAAACTAAGACGATAATCGTCATCTTTAAAATATAAACTTGATCTTTTACCAGGTGGTTGTTGATCAATAAAGCAAAAGGGACAACGGTTATTACATTGAATTAATCCATCAAATAAAGCGGTTTCAAATTCTAAACCCAGTCCATCATCATAATCTTTTTCAATTTCAATATAGTGAGTTTTACCGCGAGTATCTAATACTTCTAATTCTAGAAATTCATCAGCACACAAAAATTGATAATCAATTAAATCTCTGGGTTTTACACCATTAATAGCCACAATTGCATCACCAGGTTCAAAACCAATTTCTTCGGCAATTGATTCAGGTATAACTTTAGTAATTTTAGCAGGATTAATCATGGAGAATGTAGAATTTAGAATTTAGAATGAAGAATGAGGAATGGAGAATTGAAAATTTAGAAGTTAGGAGAATAATAGAATATGGAATGATAGGGTGATAGGGTGATGGGGTGTATGGGAAGTTAATAACCCAATACCCAATGCCCCATTCTAAATTCTACATTCTAAATTCTACATTCTCAATCTTTCCAACCGTTGGCGATCGCCAATAAAATCACTATACCAAAAGCTAATCTATACCAAACAAATACAAGGGTATTTTTAGTTTGTAAATAGCGAATTAAAAACGCAATTGATAGGTAAGAAAAAATAAAGGTGGAAACAATACCAATCACTAACAGCAAAACTATATTATCTGGTAATTGTCCGGCTTGAAAATCTTGAAAAATTTTCAGGCTTTTATATAGAGTAGCTACTGTCAGAGTCGGAAACCCTAACAAGAATGAAAATTTGGCGGCTGTGTCACGTTCTAAACCTAAAAACAATGACGTTGTTAAGGTTGAACCAGAACGGGAAGCACCGGGAATGAGGGCTAAGGTTTGTCCTAATCCTACTAGAATACCATCTTTGATTTGTAAAGCATCAAAACCACGTTTACGACTGCCAAATTTTTCAGCTAATGCCAGTAAAATCGCCATTATGACTGACATTATAGCAATAATTAAGGCACTATCAGGTAAAATATCTTTCAGCAAAAAACCAAAAATTAAAGCTGGTAATGTACCAACTCCAATTCCTACCATAATTTTCCATTCTTCCCTTTCCCAGTCTTTGGTTTGCAATGCTTTGATAGCACCTTTCACAATGGTGGAAATTAAAGACCAAAAATACCACACTATGGCGATAACACTACCAAATTGAATCGCATCTACAAAATCTTTTGCTCCTAGTTCTTTCCAACCAAATACTTTCGTGAAGATCAGTAAATGTGCTGTACTGCTAATGGGCAAAAATTCCGTAATTCCTTGGACAATACCTAATATAAATGCTTGTAGCCATTCTGGTGCTTGTCTTTGTGTGTTTTCTGCCACTATTAACAGTGAAGATGATAGTAAGTTGATACTACATAATTCTAAGATTGCGGTCATTAACCATACTCCCAAAATGGATTTGTAATTTTAGCAAATTATTAATTAACTTAATCCATGATTATGAAACGTTTTCTGGACAAGATTTTGAGTAATGAACAGGGTGTGGGGTGTGGGGACTGGGGACTGGGGACTGGGTAAGATTATTTTCCCAATGACTAATGACCAATGACTAATGACTAATGACCAATGACTAATGACTAATGACTAATGACCAATGACTAATGACTAATGACTAATGACCAATGACTAATGTATAATTAAAATGCCCCTGGGGGGGATTTAACGGTATGATATTCTAGATAAGTAAAGTTTAGTAACAAATATTAAAAACTTTGATTAATAATACGTTGTCATCCTACACTACAGCTACTTCTCCTATTGAGACTGATTTAGAACCTACCGCTACTCAGCACATAGGAATTAAAAAATTAGAGTCTACACTTTCCCTGTCGCCTTCTCTACCAGGTTCTCAGACTGGTAAACAGAGTTGGTTAATATTTACTGCGGCGGTGTTTTTGGTATCTGTACCAGTGTTTATAGAAGCGCCCTTAGTGCGATCGCTACCAAGTGTAAGTATAGTAATTACAGGATTTTGGATTTGGCTGAGTTTAAAACTCATGTCACGCTCTCAAACCTATCTCTGGGGTGACTTACTGTTAGGTTTTAGCTGGAGTTGGCTGACAGGGGCTATTTACTGGGGTTGGTTACGTTGGGAACCCCTATTCCATTTACCCATAGAATCAATTGGCCTACCCTTTGCAATTTGGTGTCTGTCTAGAAACTGGGGTAAAGTCGGTAATTGGTTTTATTTGGGTTCTCTGTTCGGTACTGTATTAACAGATTTGTATTTTTACCTTGTGGACTTAATGCCCTACTGGAGACAAATTATGAGAACAGATCCCCAAGGAGCTTCACAAATCTTAAAAAATGCTTTAGCTCAAGTACAAACACCTTGGGGAGAAAGCTGGGCAATTGTCCTAGCGGTAGCATTATTAACCGTAGGCTTAGTATCTTTAGGCAAACAAGAACGCCATTGGTATGCCTTCAGTGGCGCAGTTTTGAGTACAATTTTAGTAGATAGCCTATTTTTGATAGCTGCGATTATTGCCTAACATCCCGATCTAAATTAGGAGCAAATTAGGAGCAAAAGTTTAGTAATAAATGTTTACAAAGTAAAGTTTAAAAAAAATCCCTAACGTGGTAATGGCGTATTCAGAGTAAACATCAACTTCTATAACAGCTAAGTTGGAAAGTTCACTAAGCTGTATATTAGTTTTTGATGACTGCTGTGTATTGATTCAGCTATCAGCTATTAACCACAATATCAAGTTAGAAGTAACAAGTAATTCCTCAAAATCTGAGAGAATCAAACTTGAGCAAAGATTACACCATACTTCTAAAGTGTGCGGATAGTTGACAGCCTGTAGTTAAAAACTTTTATTTCTGTTTTGATGGCAAGAGGTAGAAAATCGTGAAAGGATTAGTACGTTTATTAACAGTTTTTAGTTTGTTAATTAGTTGCTGGGGGTGGTTAGGAACAACCCAAACAGCCCAAGCAGTGAGTTTTAGCAGCTTTAACTGGTCTCAAGGCTCTGTAATGGCAATTGCACGTCAAAATAAAGCAGATGCCAAACTAGGAACAGAATTTGGTAAAAAGCTGGATTTGAATAATACCAACATTGCCGCTTTCCAACAGTATCCAGGAATGTATCCCAACTTAGCCAGTAAAATCATCAAAAATGCTCCCTACCAAAAAGTAGAGGATGTGTTCAATATTCCTGACTTGAGCGAGCGCCAGAAAAAGACACTAGAAGCCAATTTAGATAATTTGACAGTGACAGAATATCAGCCAGAATTTAATGAAGGAGATGATCGTTTCAACAACGGTATCTACAGATAAACTATTTTGGGGAATTTAGAATTTAGAATTTAGAATTTAGAATGGAGCATTGGGCATTGGGCATTGGGCATTAGGCATTGGGTTATTGACTTCCCACTCACCCCATCACCCTGTTATCCCCTCTCTCCCTCTTCTTCTAGAACTCCTAAATTCTTCATTCTAAATTCTTCATTCTAAATTCTTCATTCTTCATTCTAAATTCTCCTGACTCCTTGAAATTATCAGATATTCCTAACCAATTTGATGTTGTTGTAGTCGGTGCTGGCGCGGCTGGACTATACACAACACTATGCTTACCTGAATCTTTAAGTGTAGGCTTAATTACTAAAGAAACTGTTACTTTATCCGCTAGTGACTGGGCGCAAGGTGGTATAGCGGCCGCTGTCTCTCCTGAAGATTCACCGAAACTGCATATTGAAGATACATTAAAAGCCGGTGCTGGTTTATGTGATCTTCAAGCTGTGGAATTTTTAGCAGAACAGGCCCCCAGTTGTATTCAATCTCTGGTTAACTTGGGTGTAGCTTTTGATCGTCATGGTAATTCTCTGGCTTTAACTCTAGAAGCTGCCCACTCTCGGCATCGGGTTCTTCATGCTGCTGACACCACAGGTAGAGAAGTAACTACCACTCTCACCGCTCAGGTGTTACGTCGGCAAAATATCCAAGTCATTCAGCAGGCCTTGGCTTTGTCTTTGTGGATAGAACCAAATACAGGTCAATGTCAAGGAATTAGCTTGTTTTATCAAGGCCAGGTGACATGGTTAAGGGCTGGGGCTGTTGTCTTAGCTACTGGTGGTGGTGGTCAAGTATTTGCCCAAACTACCAACCCAGCAGTAAGTACAGGGGATGGAGTGGCTATTGCTTGGCGGGCAGGGGCAATTTTAAGAGATTTAGAATTTGTGCAGTTTCACCCTACAGCATTATTTAAACCAGGCAGATTTTTAATTAGTGAAGCGGTTAGAGGTGAAGGGGCGCATTTAGTTGATGATCAAGGACGACGTTTTGCTTTTGACTATGATCCGGCTGGTGAACTTGCACCGCGAGATGTGGTGAGTAGGGCTATTTTTAGTCATTTACAAAATACGGCTGAGGATCTGGCTACTGCCCATGTTTGGTTAGATATGCGCCCGATACCAGATGATAAAATTCGGTTACGGTTTCCGAATATTATGAAAATTTGTCAACATTGGGGTATTGATGTTTTTACTCAACCTGTACCCGTCGCTCCGGCGGCTCATTATTGGATGGGTGGTATTGTTGCAGATTTGCAAAATCGGACTAATATTCCTGGTTTGTATGCGGTGGGAGAAACTGCTAGTACGGGTGTGCATGGTGCTAACCGTTTAGCTAGTAATTCTCTGTTGGAATGTATTGTTTTTGGGACGCAAACCGCTGGTTTACAACAGCAAGTTTTACATCAGTCACCTATTTCTGCTTCTGCTTTGTTAACTGAGTCTGTTAATTGCGTGTTTTCAGCAAATGAATGGCAAGATCAACGGGTGTTTTTAGAAGATGTGCGGGAAAATTTACCCCGTGTGGTTTGGCAAAGTGCAGGTATTTGTAGAGAAGAAACAACTTTAGAGGAGGCGATCGCCACCATTACATCTTGGCAGAAGAATTTTGCAGATTTACCCTTGAGTCAATTTTTACAGGGTTTAAGTCCCGGAGAAGTTGCTAATTTCAATTTAGTTGATATTGATAAATTCTTACGTCTTTGGGCAGAAACACAAAATTTATTAGATGTAGGCTATTTAATTCTCAAAAGTGCAGCTTTTAGAACTGAAAGCAGAGGTGGACACTATCGCTTAGATTATCCCCAGTCTGATCCTAATTGGCAAGTACACACTATGATTCAAAATCATCATTGGTGGAAATCTTCAGTTTCAGTTATTAGTTGAAGAAGGGAATAGGGAATAGGGAATAGGGAATAGGGAATAGGGAATAGGGAATAGGGAATAGGTAAGAATTAATTGTCAACTGTCACCAGTTATCAGTTATCAGTTACGAGTTATTACTGTTCACTGTTCACTGTCAACTGTCAACTGTCAACTGTCAACTGTCAACTGTCAACTGTCAACTGTCAACTGTCAACTGTCAACTGTCAACTGTCAACTGTCAACTGTCA